>NZ_JBBMFA010000091.1:0-27482 GCF_040096265.1 Ruthenibacterium intestinale | reverse complement strand
GACCAGCCCTGGTCCCCATTTTCCCGCCTTGCGGGAAAAACCCGGCACCCTTTGTGGTTGTCGAGGCGGTTTGACGACGCAGCCGCGCAAAAGGGGCACCTGCCCGGCGTCGTTTCCTTATGGAACCCCGGCCAAAGCCCCCTTCTTTTTTATACTCTCATTTCAATGCTGCTGCCGCGGGTGGTTTTGCGCACCACCAGCTGTTTGTCGATGCGCTCGCGCAGTTCGGCCACATGGGAGATAATGCCTACCAGACGGCGGCTCTCGGTCAGACCCTGCAGCGCTTCCAGCGCTTTTTCCATGGACTGAGCGTCCAGCGTGCCGAAGCCTTCGTCAATGAACATGGCGTCGATCTGCACGCCGCCGGCATAGCTTTGGATCACGTCCGAAAGGCCCAGCGCCAAACACAGCGCCGCCTTGAAGGACTCGCCGCCGGACAGGCTCCGCACACTGCGCACTTTCCCGGTATAATTGTCCAGCACGTCCAGATCCAGCGTGCTCTGGCCCCGGCCCTCGGCCCGGTTGTGGCACAACAGCTCGAACTGGCCGTCGGTCATGCGGGAAAAGCGCCGGTTGGCCGCCGCCACCGCATTTTCAAAGTGCGCGGTCAGCACGTACTGTTCAAACTGTTTGCGTCCCAGGCCGCCGGTCAGTGTTCCGTTGGCCGTGCGGTTCAGTTTCTGGATCACCGCGGCCCGGTGCTGGGTCGCCGCGTTCTCTTCCAGAATCTTTTTCAGCTGCTTTTCCGCCTCGCGGTTCATGGAAAGCCGCGTGTGCACGGTTTGCCGGACCGCTCCGTTCTCCTGCCGCTGACTGCGAAGCTGTGCCAGGGCGTTCTCCAGCCCGGCCTCATCCGCCGGAGTGCGGCCTTCCAGCTGCCGGTCCAGACTGCTCTGCTCGGCGGCGCAGGCGTCCCGCTGCCGCTGCTCTTCTTCCAGCTGTTTTTTCCGGGTGCGGATCGCCGCTTCTTCCACCCGGTGCGCACGGTACTGCTGCTCGGTGTCAAACCCGGCTTTTTCCAGTGCCTGTTCAAAGGCCTTCCGCGCCCGAAGCTCCGCGGTGCGGGCGTCAGAAGCCTGCCGCGCATAGTCTTGGCACAGCGTTTCGGTGCTCTGCAGCTGTGCGGTGTATTCCTGCCAGCGGCTTTGAGCCTGCCGGAAAGCCTGCTCCAGCCGGCGGCTTTGGGCGGTGGCCCCGGCCAGCGCAGCCTCGGCTTCCTCCCGGGTGCCGCTGGTCAGGCGTGCCGCCAGCTCCTGTCTGCGGGCGCGCAGGGCGGCCAGCTCCTGCTGTTCCCGGGCTGCCTGCTCATCGGCCTGGCGCAGGGCTGCCTCTGCCTGCTGGCGGCGCTGCTGCAGCCGGGGAAGTGTCTTCACGGCTTCATCGCACCGTTTTTTTGTTTCAACAGCCTGTGCCAGCGCCTGCTGCAAGCGGACGTCCGTCTGCTCCAGCTGAGCGCTTTTGTTTTTCAGAAGTGTTCGTGCGCCCGCCCCGTCTTCCGGTTGCGCGCCGCACAGAGCGGCCACGTCTGCAAAGCACTGCTCCCGGGCGCTCTCAAATTTCTGGGCTGCGCGCCCGCTGTCCGCGGAAGCCTGCTGCACCTGTGCCCGCTGCTGCTCCAGCATCTGCTGTTCCCGGCGCAGCTGCTCTTCGTCCGGTGCGTTTGCCGGGCGCGGGGCAGGGCAGGGATGGTGGATGCTGCCACAAACGGGGCAGGGCACGTCCTGTTCCAGCCGGGCGGCCAGAACCCCGGCCTGGCTGTCCCAAAACTGCCGCTCCAGACGTTCGTAGGCCTGACGGCGCTCCTGATACATCCGGTGGACTGTTTGATAGGCTGCCTGTTTTTCATCGGCCTCCTGCCGAAGCGCCTTGCATTGCAGCAGCGCACGGTTCAGCTTCTGCAATTGCTGTTTTTCTTCTTCTGCCGTTCGGCAGGCCTGCTCTGCATTGGCCAGCGCTGCGGCCGCCTCACCGGCGGCGCCTGCCTGCCGGGTCACCCGGTCGATCTCCGCGGCCAGTTCCTGTTGTTCCTGCTCCTGCTGCTTGCGCCGGGCAGACTGCTGCCGGGCGGCGGCTTCCAGTTCTTCACAGCGCCGGGCCGCCTGCTCTGCCTCCCGGTACAGCGGCAGTGTCTCTGTCAGGCGGGCGATCTGCGCCGCCAGCGGGACCAGGTCTTCCTTTTGTTTCTGGGCATCGGCCCAGGCAGCCTCCTGCTGCTGCCGTTGCTCCAGCAGATTTTGGCGCAGGGAAGACTGCTGCGCGCTTTTCCCAGCCCAGTTTTCCGCATCTGCCCGGGCCTGATTCCACCGCTCTTCGGCGGGGACAACGGTGCCGGCTGCGCTCTCCCACAAAGCCAGCTCTTTCTTTTTGCGATCAAATTCCTCCTGCCGGGCAGAAAACTGCGCCTGCTGTTCCGCAAGCTGTTCCCGGCGGCGAAACAGCCGGTTTGTCTGCCGCGCCTGTTCCAGAAGGGCGGCCTGCTGCTCCGCCTGGTGTGCCTGCTGCTCGTCCAGCCGGTCCAGCCGGCGCACCAGCGCGCTGTCGGCACGGGTCATGCGCCCGGCCAGCTCCAGCACCTCCGCGCCCCGGTAAATACAGCCCTCATCCTTCAAAAGTTCCGCCAGCGCCGCCGCATTTTCTTCGGTGTCCGGGCGCAGCGCCTGAAACTGACGGCGCAGCAGTTCGTTTCCCTGCTCCGTTTCCCGATTGCACTGGGCGGCCAGCTCCTTGAGCCGATCCTGGGCGCGCCGATACACACCGGTGCTGAAAATCTGCCGCAGAATTTTACTGCGCTCCTCACCGGCGGTATTCAACAGGGCTACAAACTCGCCCTGGGCGATCATGGCGATCTGGCGGAACTGGTCCGCGTCAATGCCCAGCAGCTCATTCACCGCCCGGTTCACATCCCGCACCTTGTCCAGCACAGGCTGGCCCGGCGCATAAAATTCCGCGGTGGCGTCGTGCTGGGTCATGCCTTCGCCCCGGGTCTTGGGCCGCTGATATTCCGGTGTGCGGCGAATGCGGTACTCCTTGTTCCGGTGCTCGAACACCAGCTCCACATAGGTTTCATCGCCCGGAGCGGCATAGTCACTGCGCACGGTCTCCACGCCGCGGACCCGG
Source organism: Ruthenibacterium intestinale (assembly GCF_040096265.1). Classification (NCBI taxonomy): domain Bacteria; kingdom Bacillati; phylum Bacillota; class Clostridia; order Eubacteriales; family Oscillospiraceae; genus Ruthenibacterium; species Ruthenibacterium intestinale. The sequence continues at coordinate 24,365 of NZ_JBBMFA010000091.1, read as the reverse complement.
CCGCTGAGCTTGCCGAACAGGGCATAGCACACCGCGTCAAACAGCGTGGTCTTGCCTGCGCCGGTATCGCCGGCCACCAGCACAAGACCGCTGTGCCCGAATTTTTCCAAATCCAGTTCTTCTTTTCCCGCGTAGGGGCCAAAGGCGCACAGGGAAAGGCGCATCGGTCTCATTCCCGCACCTCCTCAAATACCTGTTTCATCACTTCGGTCTCCTCGTCGGACAGATCGCTGCCGTGGACCTGGCGGTAAAAATCGCCGAACAACTCCAGCGGCGTTTTGTGCAGCATCTCCTGGGCGCGGTCCGAAGCGTCGGTTTGCCCGTGCCGGGCGGAAAACTCCAGCTTCACCAGATTGGGGTAGACCGCCCGCACCCGGGCCGCCGCGTCGATCAGGGGTGTTTCGTCGGTGAGCACCACATGCAGATAATCTTCCGACGGCTGCGCGCCGGACAGGATCTGTTCCAGCGTTCCCTTCACCCTGCGCACGTCCCGCAGAAAGTGAAGGGGAATTTTTTCCACATCCACCTGTCCTTTTTCGCCCAGTTCCACCAGCAGAACGCCTTTTTCGCCCCGGGCCTCGTCCACGGAATACTTGAAGGGAGCGCCGCAGTACCGGATGGTGTCCCAGCCCACGCGCTGGGCGCTGTGCACATGTCCCAGCGCCACATAGTCAAAGCCGTCGAACACGGACGCATCCACGTTGTCCAGCGTGCCGAGGCTCAGCGTCTCGGACTCGCACCGCTGCGTATCCCAGCCCACAGCCGTTACAAACTGATGTGCAATCAGCACATTGCGCTGCGAAAAATCCGGGTTGGCTTTTTTCAGGACCACCGCCACGGCATCGGTGTAGCTTTCAATGGATTCTTCCGGATAAAAACGCCGCACGGACGCGGGTTTTAAAAAAGGCATGGCCCAGATGGTCACGGAGCCAAAATCGTCCCGGCACGGATAGCGCACCAATTGGCCGTCGAACACGCAGGCAAGATGCACGCCTTTTTCGTCCAGAAGCCGGTCCGCAAAACCCAGACGCTCTGCGCTGTCGTGGTTTCCGCTGATGACGTACACGGGGATGGATGCCTGGCTCAGCCTGGTCAGAAACTCGTCAAACATCCGCACCGCACCCACGGTGGGAACGCTGCGGTCGTACACGTCACCGGCAATCAGCACCGCGTCCACACGTTTTTCCACAGCGATGTTGAAAATTTCATTTAAAAGATAGTTCTGATCCTCTTCCAGATCCGCTTCCCGCAGTCTGCGGCCCAGATGCAGATCGGACAGATGCAAACATTTCATATCGTTTCTCCTGTTTCGGGGGCGCTTTCGGTTCAGCGCCCATATAGAATCATGTTACCGCAAAAACATCCCACACGCAAGTTACGGCTCTTTTAGCGCCTGAAAACAGCGTGCATGCGGTAGGCAACCCTCCTTTTTGCGGGCGAGAGACTCTTCGTCCAAGGGGCGGATGAACTGCAAGTGCGGCTTTGTACTCTGGAAATTGCCCCTGCCAAAATAGGGTATTCGGAAATGATTCCATTACAAAATACTGATTAAAAAGCCTACGCCGCCTGAATGTCGGGCGGCGTAGGCAAAGGGGAAAACTTATTCAGAAAAAGATGATATCACTTCTTTTCCTTTTCCTCCAGCTCTTTGAAAAACTCTTTTGCGGTGATCCACCAATAGCGGTATCCTGTGGATTTTGGGGTGACCAGAATGCAGAACAGCATATTGGCATAAAGCAGCACCAGAAGAAAGAGCTGACTGTGCACCATCTGCTCTTCTCCCTGCCAGGTTTGTCCAAAACGCTGCACCGTGCAGCACACCAGCACTTCGCCGGCCACGGTCAAAGCCAGAAGAGAGCCGCCCAGGACATTGCGGAGAGCTTTGCTTTTGAAAAAAGCCGTTTTTTCCGGCCAAAGCAGTTTTTTCAGAACAAAACCGCCGGTGAGCGCGCCGGCCAGAAGATTCATGGCAATGGTTTTTTGAACTGCATGGGCTTCCCGCCCGTAATAGGGCAAATTCCTCTCACGCACCCAATTGCCGTTTTCCTGATGCTCCAAAATGCAGGCGACGCCTCTGTTATAAGCCATCCGAACGGTGACCCCCACCATCTCGCCCTCCAGAATGTTGAGGTTCCGAATATCATATCCCTTGGTCTCGTCTCCCACCTGAATCATCGCGGCGCCTTTGCCACGATATCCATCGTACCAGCCCACAATGGTCCCTTCGCAAACAGGCCAGCGGCCTGTGATTTTATTGGGCAGGTCATCACAGATCAAATAGATTCCCCCATAGAGACACATGAGATTCACAAAGACCGCCAGGGAAACCAAAAGGGGAAACAGAAAAGTTTGAAAGCGTTTGATTTCGAATTCGCTCTCTTTTTCCATCCCTTTTCGGGCATATTTGCGCACCCGTTCTTTTGTAAGCTTGCACGCCAGAAAATAAGAAAAGAACAGATCACAGCAGGTCGTAATCCACACGTAAATGGTTGACATTGCCATCCTGCTCACCTCGAACAAAATGATCCCCGGTTCAGAATTCCGGGCAATCCCTGTCTTTATTTTATTCGTTTGTGCCTTGCTGTTTCAAGGGGAAGTTTTTGCAAAGTGCCCCAGAGCACGCCCCTTTTACCAAGGAGTTGACGGTTCGTTAGAACAGTTTGACTTGGGAGAAGAAAATAAAAGATAAAATTGACCCGATGATTCACATCGACTGCCAAAAAAGGCTGATTGTATTACAAAGCACTATCGCTCCGCGCAAGGAGAGCGCAGAAAAAGAAAAAGCTCAGTCGAAAGACTGAGCTTTTTTGGTGACCCGACCGGGAATCGAACCCGGGTTACCGCCGTGAAAGGGCGATGTCTTGACCGCTTGACCATCGGGCCGGGTTTTGCAGAATTTTGCTAAATACTGCCAAAGCGCCCCACCAGCCGCGATTGCAGCCGATACTTTGCAGCCTTCAGAAAAATTCTGCGAAATGGTAGCGGTAACTGGATTCGAACCGGTGACACTTCGGGTATGAACCGAATGCTCTAGCCAACTGAGCTATACCGCCATTTTTAAAGCACCTTCACAATTGGTGCATTTGCTATTATACAGATTCAACGTACTTTTGTCAACACTTTTCTTTCTATTTTTCCCAAAAAACGGCTGTATTCCAAGGAATACAGCCGTTTTCCATATTTTTCCAATTGTAATCAGTGTTTTGGGACCAATTCGCTTTTTCCGCCCATGTAAGGACGCAGAACTTCGGGAATCCGCACACGGCCGTCGGCCTGCAGGTTGTTCTCCAGGAAGGCGATCAGCATACGGGGAGGCGCCACGCAGGTGTTGTTCAACGTGTGAGGCAGATAGTTCTTTCCATCCTCGCCCTTGATGCGGATCTTCAGGCGGCGGCTCTGGGCGTCGCCCAGGTTGGAGCAGGAGCAGACCTCGAAATATTTCTGCTGACGGGGGCTCCAGGCCTCGATGTCGCAGCTTTTCACCTTCAAATCTGCCAGATCGCCGGAGCAGCATTCCAGCTGACGCACAGGAATATCCAGGCTGCGGAACAGCTCGACGCTGTTGTGCCACAGCTTCTCATACCAGTCCATGCTCTCCTCGGGTTTGCAAAGCACGATCATCTCCTGCTTTTCAAACTGATGGATGCGGTACACACCGCGCTCTTCCAAGCCATGAGCGCCCTTTTCCTTGCGGAAGCAGGGGGAATAGCTGGTCAGCGTCAGAGGAAGCTGTGCTTCAGGAATGATCTGATCCACAAAACGACCGATCATGGTGTGCTCGGAGGTGCCGATCAAATACAAATCCTCACCCTCGATTTTATACATCATAGCGTCCATTTCAGGGAAGCTCATCACGCCCTGCACCACGCTGCCATGCATCATGAACGGGGGAATCACATAGGTGAAGCCTTTGTCGATCATAAAATCACGGGCATAGGCCAGCACTGCCTCGTGCAGGCGGGCAATGTCGCCCATGAGATAGTAGAATCCGTTGCCGGCCACACGGCGGGCGCTGTCCAGATCGATGCCGTCAAAGCGCTCCATGATGTCGGTGTGATAGGGGATTTCAAAGTCCGGCGTTTTTGCCTCGCCAAAGCGCTGCACTTCCACATTGTGGCTGTCATCCGGGCCGATGGGAACGCTGGGGTCGATCATATTGGGAATGACCATCATGATCTCGCGGACTTTGGCCTCCAGCTCTTCCTCGCGGGCTTCCAGCTCTTTCAGACGCTGTGCCTGTGCGGTGACCTGCTTTTTCACTTCTTCAGCTTCTTCTTTTTTGCCCTGGCCCATCAGAGCGCCAATGCTCTTGGACAGCTTATTGCGCTGGGCGCGCAGCTCGCTGACCTCGGTGATGACCGCACGGTTCTCCGCATCCAGCGCAATCACTTCATCCACCAGAGGCAGTTTCTGGTCCTGAAATTTCTTTTTGATATTCTCTTTGACGGCGTCCGGATTTTCCCGGACAAATTTCATATCCAACATGATGTTTATTTCTCCTTCGTATATTTCCCTAACAGGTTTGCAAATTCTTTCAACTGATCGTCGGAATAGAAATGCACCTGCAATTCACCTTTTCCGCCTTTGTAACGGACTTTGACCTCCGTTCCCAGAACCTCTTTCAGGCTCAGTTCCACTTCGCTGGGAAGGGGAGGGAGCAGGGTCGGCTTCCGCTTCTTGGGCTGTTTCATCATATTGCGGCACAGCAGTTCCGCTTCGCGCACGCTGAGGCCGCGCTCCACGATCCAGTCCGCCGCCTGCTGCCGGCTTTCCTCGTCGGGCAGACCCAAAACAGCTTTGGCGTGTCCGGGAGTGAGCAGGCCTTTTTTCAAATCTTCCAGCGCTTTGGGAGGAAGATTCAAAAGGCGCAGGCTGTTGGCCACCGCACTGCGGCTTTTGCCCAGCTTCTGAGCAGCCGTTTCCTGCGTATAGCCGCACCGGTCCATCAGCTGGCGATAGCCCGCGGCTTCTTCCACCGGGTCCAGATCTTCGCGCTGCAGATTCTCGATCAGCGCCAGCTCCATTGCCTGCTGTTCGGAGATATCCTTTACCAGAACCGGGATCTGATCCAGTCCCGCCAGACGGGCAGCACGCCAACGGCGCTCACCGGCCACGATTTTGTAACTGCCGCCGGGGACCTGCCGCACCACAATGGGCTGAAGCACGCCGTGCTGGGAAATGCTGTCCGCCAGTTCGCCCAATGCGGCATCGTCAAAATGTTTGCGGGGCTGCGCCTTGTCCGGTTCCACTTCCGTCAGCCGGAGCATGGTGACGCCGTCATCCGCGGAAGACGCGCCCGTATCCTGAAACAACAGGTCCAGCCCGCGGCCCAAACCGCCTTTTTTTGCCGCCATGGGTTATCCCTCCCTCCGATTGTTTTTCACAAATTCCGCCGCAAGGAAGGCATAGGCCTCTGCACCCTTGGACCCGCCGTCGTAATAATTGATGGGCGCGCCGAAGCTGGGCGCCTCCGAAAGGCGGACGTTGCGGGGAATGGTGGTCTTGTACACCTTATTTCCAAAGAACTTCTTTACTTCCTGCACCACCTGCAGCGTCAGGTTCAGACGGCCGTCGTACATGGTGAGCAGAACACCCTCGATGTCAATGTAGGGATTGTACATCTTTTTCACGGTGCGAATGGTGCTCATCAGTTCGGAAAGTCCTTCCAGCGCGAAAAATTCACACTGAATGGGCACCAGAACCGTATCGCAGGCGCACAGACCGTTGAGCGTGAGAAGATCGAGAGATGGGGGGCAGTCGATGAAAATAAAATCATACTGCCCGATCACCGGCGTCAGCGCCTCGCGCAGACGGGCCTCCCGCCGGGGAAAGCTGACCAGCTCGATGCCCGCACCGGACAACTGGATGTTGGAAGGGATCAGATCCACCCGGTATTGTGTGTGCACGATGGCTTCCTGCGCGGTTTTTTCGCCGGTCAAAAGCTGATACACGCTGATTTCCACACCGCGTTTTGCAATGCCGTAAGCGCTGGTGGTATTTCCCTGGGGGTCCAGGTCCACCAAAAGCACCTTTTTGCCCTGCGCCGCGACCCCGGATGCCAGATTGACGGCCGTAGTTGTTTTTCCTACGCCGCCTTTTTGGTTTGCAACTGCCACTACTTTACCCAAAATACCGGTTCCTCCTGTTGTTTGTTCCATTTTACAGCCTGTTTTCACATGCAGCCGCATACAGATACAGTATAACACAGTGTTTTTGCTTTTAAAAGAGGAAAATCACCTGTTCCACGTGGAACAAAAAAGAGCCGCGGTCAAACCGGGCTCTCGGGGGGCTCTTTTGTTCCACGTGGAACAGAAGAATTGTTTTTCACGGCACTGGAGGTGGGAATGCGAACCACATATTCAATGTAGTCCTCCTGTTCCTTTTTGGTAGCCGTAGCCGGAATGCCGTTTCCGGTCATCAGCTTGACCGCGCGCTCGATGGTATTGACAAACAGGCGCACGTCCTTCACCATCATGCGGCGTCTGGGACGGGGCTTATTCTCCAGAATGCGGGAAACGAACTGCTCGGTCTGCTGCACGTTGTAGCCGTTCTGCAAGACTACTTTCAAAGCCCGGGTCCGCATTTCGCTGTTTGGAAGGCGCAATACCGCCCGCGCGTGGCGCTCGGTGAGGCCCGCGCGCACACAGAGTTCTTCCTGTTCGGCATTCAAAGAAAGCAGGCGAAGTTTGTTGGCCAGCGTGGGCTGTGCAATGCCCAGGCGCCGTGCCCCGACCTCCTGCGTACAATTCCACAAACACAGCAGATCCCGCAAAGCACGGGCCTGCTCGAAGGGATTCAGCTGCTCTCGCTGTAAATTTTCCAAAAGGCTGAGGGCAGCGGTCTTTTCATCCTCAAAATGATAGATCAGCGCGGGAATGGTACTCATGGCCGCCATTTTACAGGCGCGCCAGCGCCGTTCGCCCGCGATCAGCTGATAGGTGCCCCCGGGCATGGGCCGCACACTGATGGGCTGCAGCAAACCGTTTTGCAGAATGCTGGCCGCCAGTTTTTGAATGTCCTGCTGTGAAAATGTTTTTCGCGCCTGAAAAGGGGAAGGCGTGATGCTGTCGATGGGCAGATACACCACCTTCACCGGCTGCGTCATGCGCTCTCTGATCAACGTTCATCCGTCCTTCCAGGCACGGAACAAAAAAGTTCCATGCCAGTATTTCCAAGAAAAAGTCTAGCATGGAACGTTCTTATTTTCCAGTATTTTCCATTTACAAAATTCGACGAATCCGCCTCACTTTAAAGGGGCTTTTGCAATTTTTCCGCCGTTTCTGGGGTAAACGGAGGGAGTTTGCGATATCTTTTGGTAGAACAGCAGGCTGCGGGCGCTTCCGTCAGGCAGAACAAAGTCCCGCGACTCCACAAAGACGCCGCCCAGCTTTTTCACCGCACCCGCTGCCTCGTGCACCTCGTCCAATGCGCCGGCCCCCTTCAAAGCGATGAACCAGCCGCCTTTTTTGACCAGCGGCAGGCAATATTCGGCCAGCATGCACAAATTTGCCACGGCCCGGGCTGTGGCCACATCAAACTGCTCCCTCCACTGCTTGCGGGCGGCCTCTTCGGCGCGCTCTTTGGCAAACTCTGCTTCGATGCCCAGCCGGCCGCACACATAGCGCAGAAATTCCACCCGTTTTCCGGTGGGTTCCATCAGGGTGAGCTGCAGCTGCGGTTTGTACAGCTTTGCCACCACGCCCGGAAAGCCCGCGCCGGTGCCCACATCCACCACACGGCCGGAGACCTCCGGCTGGACTGCGAACAAAAGACTGTCAATGAAGTGCTTGTCCTCGATGCCTTCGGGGTCTGTGATCGCTGTCAGATTGACCTTTTGGTTGTATTCCACCAGCAGTTCGGCGTACGTATCCAGCGCCTGCACCGGCACCTGCGCAATGCCCAGCTTTTCCGCTTTTTCCAAAAGACGATTTTGATCGATCATGAACGCTCCTCCGTTGCTTTTCTGTGTGTGGTCAGGGCGATGGTCAAACAGGCGATATCCGCCGGGCTCACACCCGGAATGCGGGACGCCTGCCCCACGCTGCGGGGCTGGATCTTGGCGAGCTTTTCCCTTGCCTCCAGGCTCAACCCCGCCAGAGGCGCATAGTCAAACCCGGAGGGAATCTCCATTTTCTCCTGGCGCTGTACCTGAGCGATCTGGCTCTGCTGGCGTTTGATGTAGCCTTCGTACTTGATTTCCGTTTCGAGACAATAGGCAATGAACGGCGTTACCTCGCTGTTTTCACCGATCATATGAGCAATATCCTCATAGTGGAGCGCCGGGCGGCGCAGCAGTTCGGCCGCATTGCAGCCGCTGGAGAGCAAAGGCTCGCCTTTTTCCTGCAAAATGGGATTGGCCTGCACCGGGCGCACGGTGGTCTGCAAAAGACGTTTGTGTTCCGCCTGCTTAATATCCCGGCGGCGGCAATAGTCCTCCCAGCGCACGTCATCCACCAGTCCCAGTTCCCGGCCCAGCGGCGTCAGCCGTTCGTCGGCGTTGTCCTGCCGCAGATACAGGCGGTATTCCGAGCGGCTGGTCATCATGCGGTAGGGGTCCATAACGCCCTTGGTGACCAGGTCATCCACCAGCGTGCCCAGGTAACTGCTTTGACGGGGCAGGATCACCCCTTCTTTGCCCTGCACGCGGCGGGCGGCATTGGCACCGGCCAGCAGGCCCTGCGCCGCGGCTTCCTCGTATCCGGAGGTTCCGTTGAACTGGCCCGCCCCATAAAGCCCCTGCACATCCTTGCACTCCAGGGTGGGGAACAGGGCAGTGGGGTCAATGCAGTCGTACTCGATGGCATAGGCCGGGCGCATGATCTCCAGGTGTTCAAACCCGCGAATGGTGCGGTACATAGCGTTCTGCACATCTTCGGGAAGGCTGGAGGACATGCCCTGCAGGTACATCTCTTCCGTGTCCAGGCCGCAGGGCTCCACAAAAATCTGATGACGGGGCTTTTCCGAAAAGCGCACCACCTTATCCTCAATGGAGGGGCAGTAGCGGGGACCGATGCCTTCGATTTTTCCGCCGTAGAGGGGAGAGCGATGCAGGTTCTCCAAAATGATGCGGTGGGTCTCTTCGTTGGTATAAGCGATGTAGCAATCCACCTGATTTTTCAGCTCGCCTTTGGTCAGGAAGGAAAAAGGCTGGATGTGTTCGTCGCCGCTCTGTTTTTCCAGCACGGAAAAATCAATGCTGCGGCGGTGCACCCGGGCGGGAGTTCCCGTTTTGAACCGTCGGATGGGAAGGCCCGCTTCTTTGAGGCACTGGGTCAGCTGACAGGCCGCGTGCTGCCCGTCGGGACCGCTGGCATAACTGGCATCGCCCACAAAAATGCGGCCGCCCAAATAAGTGCCCGTACAAAGGACCACGGCTTTTGCACCGTAAAATCCGTTGAGGTTGGTGCAGACCCCTGTGACACGGGTGCCCTGTGCGGTTTTTTCAAAGGTGAGGGAAGTGATCTCCGCCTGCTTCAGCTGCAGATTGGGCGTTTCTTCCAGCGCCTTTTTCATGTACATATGATAGCGTTTGCGGTCCGTTTGAACGCGCAGGGAATGCACCGCGGGCCCCTTGCCCATGTTCAGCATCCGGCTTTGCAGGAACGTGGCATCCGCGGCAAGACCCATCACGCCGCCCAAAGCGTCCACTTCCCGCACCAGGTGTCCCTTGGCGGTGCCGCCGATGGACGGATTGCAGGGCAGATTGCCCACGCCGTCCAGCGTCAGCGTAAACAGCGCCGTTTGCACGCCCAGCCGCGCGGCGGCACAGGCCGCCTCGATGCCGGCGTGCCCTGCGCCGATGACCACAACGTCAAAATCTCCCAAATGATTCAAAAATGTTCTCTCCTCATCTGCTCAAAATCAAAAATGGTCAGCTCCCGGGGACAAAACAGCCGGAAGCCCGGTCCGCTTTCTCCCAGACCGGCCGAAACGTACAGCCGCATTCCATGCACGTTGTAAAAGCCCTGCAGGTAATGCCCCACCTTTTTGGTCATCCAGGCGCGCCAGACCACCGGCGCATATACCTGGCCCGCATGGCTGTGGCCGGCCAGAATCAAATCCGCTGTTCCACGTGGAACTTTTTTTGCCAGCGTCGGCTCATGCACCAGCACGATGCGGATTCCCTGCGCATACCGCATGCAAAGCAGGGAAGACGGGTCGGACAAATTTTGAAAATAAACATCGTCCAGCCCGCCGATGACCACCGGTGTGCCGCTGGGCGTCTGCACCCGCGCCACCTGGTTTTTTAAAAGAACAAAGCCGCTTTTTTCAAACAGGCGCTGCGCCTGCTGGCCCGCCCCGAAAAGATCATGATTCCCACGCACGGCAAACACGCCGCAGGGCGCCTGAATGCGGCGCAGAATCTCCGCGGCGGTTTTCCACTGACGGAAAGGCTCCGGATGACAGACCAGATCTCCCGTGAAAACCACCACATCCGGATGCTGGCGGTTGACCTGCTCCACCAGACGGGAGAGGGCGTTCCAATCCGTTCGATCATCCAGGTGAAGGTCGGTCAGATGAACCAGCCGAAGCGATCCCTCTCCGGGCAGGGTATAACGGCAGACCCGGACGGGCCTGCGCGCCTCGCGCCGGGCAATCGCCCGGCGAAGCGACCAGAGTGCAGAAAGGTTTTGTTTCATCAAAAAATCTCCATAAATAACGATCTATCGATTTATTTTCCAACACAAAACTTAGAAAACACCTCTTCGATCACATCGTCGGAGGCGTGTTCGCCGGTCAATTCATACAACGCGTTCAGCGCGTCGTCCACACATACGCCCGCCGCGTCCAGCGTAAAGCCCGCCTCCACCGCGTCCAGCGCTTCGGTCAAAGCATCCCGGGCGGCTTTGGCGCAGGCCAGCTGGCGCTCGTTGGCAAGCAGCATGGCATCGGTGTCCAAATTTGCCACGCCCAGCACTTCGGCCGCCGCCTGTTCCACGGTTTTCAAAAAGGCGGGGTCATTGGCACTGATGGACACGATTTTGGAAAAATACGGTGCGATCACATGCTCGTCGAAACGGCGGGGAAGGTCGTTTTTATTCAAAATGGCAAGAGCCGGACGGCCGGCGCATCGGCGGGCCAGCGTTTCGTCCTCGCTGTCCGCCTCTTTGGATGCGTCAAACACCGCCAGAACAAACCCCGCCTGTTCCAGACGGGCAAAGCTGCGGCGGATGCCCTCGGCCTCCACCACGTCATCCGTCTGGCGGATGCCCGCCGTGTCTGCCAGATGCAGCCGCACGCCCGCCAGCTCGATCTCCTGTTCCACCACGTCCCGGGTGGTGCCCGCCACCGGGGTGACGATGGCCCGCTCGAACCCGGACAGAAGATTTAAAAGCGTGGATTTGCCCACATTGGGGCTTCCCACAATGGCCGTCTGCACGCCCCGGCGCAGGACCGCGCCCGTATCATAACCGCGGATCAACTCTTCCAGCGTTTTCCGGTCTTCCCGCAGCGAGGAAGCCAGTGCTTCCAGAGAGAGTTCCGGCACATCCTCCTCCGGGTAATCCGTATAGGCCGCCAGATGTCCGGCCAGGGAGATCAGATGCGCGCGCACACCATCGATTTTGCGATACAACGCACCTTCCATGGCAGCAGCTGCGGCTGCCGCTCCCTGTTTGGAGGTGGAACCGATCAGGTCCATCACCGCTTCGGCCTGGGTCAGCGAGATGCGGCCCGCCAGAAGCGCCCGCTTGGTAAACTCGCCCGGACCGGCCGCCTGCGCGCCCGCGTCCAGGCAGGCGCGCAGCAGCTGGCTGCTGACCGTGCTGCCGCCGTGACAGGAGAGCTCCACCACATCTTCGCCGGTGTAGCTGTGGGGCGCACGAAAACAAAGTGCCACCACTTCATCGCACACCCGGCCGTCCTGCACAAAATGGCCGAACAACGCCGTATATCCTTTGGCCTGTTCCAGCTGTTTGCGGGGGTTGGCCGGGCGGAACACCTTTGCCGCCACGCGGTACGCTTCCTCGCCGGACAGACGCACCACGGCAATGCCGCCCGCACCCGGCGGAGTGGCGATGGCTGCAATGGTTCTTTCCTGTATCATGACTGGTTCCTCTCTTTTTTTACAAAAGGTAATTTATTATATAAAAATACAAAATGTTATTTTTACAAAAAGCAGGGCAGTGCGCGGCACTGCCCTCGGTTTCAGATGTTGTTTTCAGCCCCTGGACTGACCTTTAAAAATTTCGATCTCGTTGGCGGGCAGCTCGGTTTTAAAGTCGTGCTCGGTGCGGTGCAGATTGCCGCAGATGCACACCTCTTCGCCTTTGGCGTCCAGCGGCATATAGTACCCGCAGGTCGTGCAGCGGGCATACAGGCCGGGTTTGCGCTTAAACTCCTTGGCCAGAAAACCGGTGGCTTTGGGGCCGTGGCCCAAATAGGTAAACGCCATTTTGTTTTTCAGTTCCTGCTGCTGCCGTTCCAGTTGGGATTTATCTACATTCCAGTTCCGCATATCCATTGCAAAACCGCCTCCTTATTCTTCCGATTCTTCCTGCGCTGTGAGCGCGGCGATCTCATCCTCGGTCATATCCTCACCGGTCTCTTCCGGCTTTTCCACTTCTTCTTCGTCACTGCGCTCGGTGCGGGCCACGGTGACCACTTTGTCGCCTTCGCCCAGGCGCATCACGCGAACGCCGGAACCATACCGGCTCTGAGCATTGATGTCCGCCACGTGCATGCGAATGATGATGCCCGTCATGCTGATGAGGATGATGTCGTCGTCCTCATCCACTACGCGGATGCCGGCCACATGACCGGTCTCACCGTAGTTGCGGATGCCCTTGCCGCCGCGGTACTGGGTGCGGTATCCGTCCACGGAAGTGCGGCGTCCCTTGCCTTCTTCCGTCACGGTCATGACCGTGGCGCCCTCGCGCACAATGCCGGCACCCACCACATGGTCGTCCCCGGCCAGGCGGATGGCGCGCACGCCGATGGCGGTGCGGCCCACCACACGGGCATCCTGCTCGGAGAAGCGGATGGCAACGCCGCCGCGGGTAGCTACGATCAGATCTCTTTCACCGTCGGTGATTCCCGTCCAAGCCAGGCTGTCACCCTCGTTGAGCGTGATGGCGATCAGGCCGGACTTGCGGATGTTGCTGTAAGCGGACAGCTCTGTGCGCTTGATGATACCCTGTTTGGTGACCATCACCAGATAAGCGCCTTCGGTCTCCTCAGGCACACGCAGCATGGTGGTGACCTGCTCGCCGTTTTGCAGCTGCAGCAGGTTGACAATGTTCACACCACGGGAAGTGCGGCTGCCTTCGTAGATCTGGTAGCCTTTCATCCGGAACACACGGCCCAGGTCCGTGACAAACAGCAGATGGTCGTGGGTGGATGCCAGGAACAGCTCCTCCACGAAATCTTCGTCCTTGCGGGTAAGCGCCGTGATGCCGCGGCCGCCCCGGCGCTGCGCCTGATAGGTGTCCGCCGGCTGGCGCTTGATGTAACCCGCGTGGGTCAGGGTGAACACGCACTGCTCTTCGGGGATCAGGTCCTCGATGTCCACTTCGCCGGAAACGTGAGCGATCTCGGTGCGGCGGTCATCGCCGTACTTCTCCCGCATCACATTCAATTCGTCTTCCACGATCTCCAGAACTTTCTGCTCATCCGCCAGAATCGCACGCCAGTCGCTGATTTTTTCATGCAGCTCGCCCAGCTCGTTGTCGATTTTCAAAATTTCCAAACCGGCCAGCTGGCCCAGCTGGAAGTTCACAATGGCCGTGGCCTGTGGATCGTCAAACTCGAATTTGTCCATGATGGCGGCTTTTGCCTCAGCCTTGCCGCCTTTGCAGCCGCGGATGGTGGCAATGATCTCGTCCACAATGTCCACGGCACGGCGCAGACCTTCCAGAATGTGTGCCCGCTCCTCGGCTTTCTTCAAATCGAAGTTGGTGCGACGGCGCACCACCTGGCTCTGGAAGTCCAGATATTTCTGCAGCATTTCCTTCAGCGTCATGACCTTGGGCACGCCGCCGTCCAGCGCCAGCATAATGACGCCCACAGTATCCTGCAGCTGGGTATAGCGATACAGCTGGTTCAGCACCACCTGGGGATTGGCCTCGCGCTTGAGCTCGATCACAATGCGCATGCCCTCGCGGTTGGACTCGTCGTTCAAATCGGAAATGCCCTCAATGCGCTTGTCTTTCACCAGGTCCGCGATGTTCTCGATCAGGCGGGCCTTGTTCACCATGTAGGGAATTTCGGTCACGATGATCTGAAACCGACCGTTGGCCTTCTCCTCGATCTGGGCCCGGCCGCGCAGGGTGATTTTACCGCGGCCCGTGGCGTAAGCGGCCCGGATGCCGGAGCGGCCCATGATGATGCCGCCGGTGGGGAAGTCCGGTCCCTTGATGTGCTCCATCAGACCGGCCAGTTCAATGTCCGGGTCATGGATCAGCGCGGCAATGCCGTCGATCACTTCCCGCAGATTGTGGGGCGGGATATTGGTGGCCATACCCACCGCAATGCCCTGAGAGCCGTTCACCAGCAGGTTGGGAATGCGGCAGGGCAGAACCGTGGGCTCCTTTTTGGACTCGTCGAAGTTCGGCTGGAAATCCACGGTCTCCTTGTCAATGTCCCGCAGCAGTTCCACGGCCATTTTGCTCATGCGGGCCTCGGTGTAACGGTAGGCCGCAGGGGGGTCGCCGTCCACGGAACCGAAGTTGCCCTGGCCGTCTACCAGAGGATAGCGCATGGAGAAATCCTGTGCCAGACGCACCATGGCATCGTACACAGACGCGTCGCCGTGGGGATGGTACGAGCCCAGCACCGCGCCCACCGTATCCGCGGACTTGCGGGTGGGATGGCTGGGGTCGTTGCCGCGCTCGTGCATGGTGTACAGAATGCGCCGGTGCACGGGCTTGAGGCCGTCGCGCACATCGGGCAGTGCGCGCTGGGTGATAACGGACATGGAGTAGTCGATGAACGCCGACTCCATCTCCTCCTTGATGTCACGTACAATCAGGCGTGTGCCTTCCGTGATGGAATTTTCAATCATAATTTCTTCTCCCTGTCAAATCACACGTCCAACGTTGCGTACTGGGCGTTTTTCTCAATGAAGTTTTTGCGGGGCTCCACCTTGTCGCCCATCAGAATGCTGAAGGTCTGGTCCGCCTTGATGGCGTCCTCAATGGTGATCTGAACGATCACACGGTTTTCGGGGTTCATGGTGGTCTCCCACAGCTGCTCGGGGTTCATTTCGCCCAAGCCTTTGTAGCGGTTTGCCTTGGCGCCCTGACCCAGCTCGGCCATCATCTGGCTCAGCTCGGTGTCATTGTACGCGTATTTGATTTTCTGCCCTTTCTGAATGCGGAACAGAGGCGGCTGTGCAATGTACACGTGCCCGCCCTCGATCAAAGGCCGCATGAAACGGAAGAAGAACGTCAGCAGCAAGGTGGCAATGTGGCTTCCGTCCACGTCCGCATCGGCCATGATAAACACTTTGTGATAGCGCAGCCTGGAAATATCAAAATCCTCGCCCAGGCCGCAGCCCAGCGCCGTGACCACAGGGGTCAGCTTGTCGTTGCCGTACACCTTGTCGATGCGGGCTTTTTCCACGTTCAGCATTTTGCCCCACAACGGCAGAATGGCCTGAATGTTGGAGTCCCGGCCCATTTTGGCCGAGCCGCCGGCGGAATCACCCTCGACGATGAAGATTTCGGTTTTGGAAGGATCTTTTTCACGGCAGTCCGCCAGTTTGCCCGGCATGCGGCTGGTTTCCAGGGCGGACTTGCGGCGCACCAGTTCCCGGGCGCGCTTGGCAGCCTCGCGGGCGCGGGCCGCCTGCATGGCCTTTTCATAAATGGATTTGGCCACCGCGGGGTTCTCTTCAAAGAACTCCTTCAGTTTGTCGTACACCATGCCGGAAACAAGGCCCCGGATCTCGGTGTTGCCCAGCTTTGCCTTGGTCTGGCCCTCGAACTGAGCCTCGGTCAGCTTCACGCTGATGACCGCGGTCAGGCCCTCGCGCACGTCGGAACCGGACAGGTTGTCGTCCTTTTCCTTGATGTAGCCCTTGGCGCGGCCAAAGTCATTGAACACACGGGTCAGAGCTGTCTTGAATCCTTCCTCGTGGGTGCCGCCGTCCGGCGTGTTCACGTTGTTGGCAAAGGAGATGATGCACTCCTTGAAGCTGTCGTTGTACTGCATGGCCACTTCCGCCACCGAGTCGCCCAGCTTGCCCTTCAGGTAGATCACGTCCGGATGCAGCACCTCCAGGCCCTGCTCCGCGTGGATGTGCTCCACAAAGCTGCGGATGCCGCCCTCGTAGCACATGCTCTCCTGCTGCTCTTTGCCCGGGCGCTCGTCGGTGAGTGTGATGCGCACGCCGGCGTTCAGGAACGCCTCTTCCCGCAGACGAACGTTCAGCGTTTCATAATCGTATTCCAGCACCTCGAACATCTCGGGGTCCGGCTTGAAGACCACCGTGGTGCCGTTGGGAAGGTCTGTGGTTCCCAGATCCTGCAGGTCCGCGTCGGCCACACCGCGCTTGAAGCTCTGGCGGTACATGCGGCCGTCCTTGTGCACCGTGACCTCCAGCCACTCGCTGAGGGCGTTCACCACGCTGGCGCCCACGCCGTGCAGACCGCCGGACACCTTGTAGCCGGAGTTGTCGCCGCCGAACTTGCCGCCCGCGTGCAGAACCGTGAAGACCACCGTCACCGCCGGGATGCCCAGCTTCGGCTGAATGTCCACCGGGATGCCTCGGCCGTTGTCCGTCACCTGAATGATGTTATCCTTTTTGATGGTCACTTCGATGTGGTCGCAGAAACCGGCCAGCGCCTCGTCGATCGCGTTGTCCACGATCTCGTACACCAGATGATGCAGTCCTCGGGGGCCTGTGGAGCCAATGTACATGCCGGGGCGTTTGCGCACCGCCTCCAGACCTTCCAATACCTGGATTTGACTGCCGTCGTACTCGTGCTGATTTGTGTTTTGTTCAGACATTCCCATTCTCCTATTTCGTAATCGCTATATCGTCGATGTAGCCGCTGCGCTTTTTCAGCGTGGCCGCGGAAATCTGGCTGATGTATACCTTTGCGTTTTCGCCGGTGGTCACAATAAAACTTTTGGGCAGCTCCGCCGTCACATTGACCACGCGGCCTTCCTTTTCGGCACGCGCAAGATAATCCCGCGTGTGTTTGGAAAGCGTGGAGGAGTCCAGATCAAAGATTCCCAAAATCTCCTTGGTGCGGATGATGCACTCCTGCCCCAGGTGAAGATACATGTTTTTCTTCCTCCTTCAGCACTCGCTTAAAACGCCGCTCTCCATCCGGTACACTTTTCCGTCCGTCTTTGCGAACAGGGAAGCGTCGCAGGCCGTCACAATGGTCTGCCGGTGCTCCATGCGGCTGAGCAGATACGCCTGCCGCGCATCGTCCAGTTCGCTGAGCACATCGTCCAGCAGCATCACCGGGTGCTCTCCCGTAATTTTCTGGGCGCCGGCTGCCTCGGCCAGCTTCAAACTCAGCACCGCCGAGCGCTGCTGGCCCTGGCTGGCAAAACTTTTGGCGTCCCGCCCGTCCAAAAACAGGCTGAAATCCTCCCGGTGGGGCCCCACCGTGCAGAACCCCGCCGCCAAATCACGCCCGCGCACCGCCCGAATCCGCTCAAGCAGCGGTTCGTCAGCAGTAAAGCAGGCTTCGTACTGAACTTCCAGTGTTTCTTTTCCGTTTGAAATATCACGGTATATCGATAAAATATCCGGTTTGATCTGCGCAAGATAAGCTTGTCGGCGCAAGCTGAGCTGCGTGCCTGCGTCGGCAAGCTTTTCATCGAACACATCCAGAAGTTCCGCCGCGTCGGGCGTTTGATAATATTGCTTCAAAAGGGCGTTTTTCTGGGCGGTCAGCCGGGTGCAGCTGCGCAGAAGTTTGATGTAGTCCGGATACAGCTGGCACAAAGCCGCGTCCAGAAATTTTCTGCGCCCGTCAGGCCCGCCCTTGACCAGGCTCAGATGGCCCGGTGCGAACACCACTGCCGTGAAGGTGCCTGCAATGGAGGAGGCCCGGCCCCGGTCCACGCCGTTGACCCGGGCGCTGCGTCCTTTTTTCCCGGCACTTGCGTCCGCCACCAGAATGCGGATGTTATTTTCCCGGGTCTGGTTCTGGCTGACGCCCTCCAGCACCGCGAAACCGGCGCCTTCCCGGATCAGCTCCGCGTCTTTGGAGCCACGGAAGCTCTTGCCGCCGGTCAGCATCCACACGGCCTCCAGAAGGTTGGTCTTTCCCTGGCCGTTCTGGCCGCAGATCACGGTCAGCTCCCGGCCCGGCGAAAACTCCGCCGCCGGAATGTTGCGGTAATCCCGCACCGACAAATGTGTTAAGATCACGCGCCCGTTACCTCGATGACTGCGCCGTCAAATTCCACCCGGTCGCCCGGCCGCACTTTTTTGCCGCGCAGCGTGCACACTTCGCCGTTGTATTTCACAAGGCCGTCCTGCACGGCGTTTTTCGCTTCGCCGCCGGTCTCGCACAGCCCGGAAAACTTCAAAAGCGCGTCCAGCTTGATGAATTCTGTTTTGATTGCAATGGTCTTCATCTGTGCCCTCCGCCTCAGTCGTTTTTAAAGCGGACCGGCAGAACCAGGAACAGGAAGTCCCCGCCGTCCTTGGGCAGAACTTTTACCGGGGAAAGAGGTCCGCTCAACTCAAACACCAGTTTGTCACACCGGGAATAGCGCAGCGCGTCCAGCAGATAGCGGTTGTTGAATCCGATCTCCACCGGATCGCCCTCCACCTGGGCGGGCAGTTCGTCCACCACTTTGCCCAGTGTGGTCTGGCAGCGGACGGTGATGTGGTCGTCAAACATCACACGCAGGGGGTTTTTCAGCCGCTCGGTAATAATCAGGCTGGCGCGTTCAATGGTGGTGGCGAAGTCGCGCACATCCACCGTCACGCGGGTCTTGTATCCCTCGGGGATGACCCGGCGGTAATCCAGAAACTCGCCTTCGATCAGGCGGCTGATGACTGTGTAGCTCTGGGTGGCGAACACCACGAAACGGCGGTTGGCCGAAATGTGGACCACCTCGTCCGCCTCGCCGAACAGCTTTACCACTTCGCTGAGGGTTTTGGCCGGGATGATGATGTCGATTTCCTTGGTGGCCTGGACCGGTTTTTCAATAATGGCCAGGCGGTAGCCGTCCAGCGCGACCACGGTCAGCTTTTCCGGCGTAATGGAGAACAGCGCACCGGTGTGCGCGGGTTTCTTGTCGTCGGTGGAAACAGCGAACAGGGTGGTGTCTACCATCTCCTGCAGATCGGCGGTGTCCATGTCCAGAGTTCTGTCTGCGCCGGGATTGGGCAGGTCCGGGAAATCGCCGGGGTTCAGGCCCATGATGTCAAATTCCGTGATACCGCCCTTGATGGTGGTCGCGCCCGAATCCTGCGCGTTGATCTCCACCTCTTCGCTGGGCAGGCGGCGGACCATATCGCCCAGAAGCTTCGCGGGAAGCACTGCGTCGCCCGGCTCCAGCACATTGGCCTCGATGGTGGTGGTGATTCCCATTTCCAGGTCGTAACCGGTCAGCGTCAGGCTGAAGCCTTCGGCTTTCATCAGAATGCCTTCCAGCACGGGGATGCTGCTGCGCTGGGTCACGGCCTTGGAAACACCCGCAATGGCATTGGCCAAAAGGGTGCGGTCACAGATCAGTTTCATAAGGTTCCTCTTTTCTGTTAAGTCTTGGCTGTTTTTCAAAAATTTAAGAAAAATAGAAATTTAAACGTAATCGTAGTAGTAGAGTCGGTTGAATTGTTGAAGAAAGTGTGCGGACAGGCCTGAAAAAAGGCTTTTTCGTTTCCAGGAGGTCTGTGAAGGGACTGTGGAAAAGTTGTGAGTTTCAACAGGGAGGTTTTTCCAACGGGACAAACGGTGGAAAACTTGTGTTGAATGTTGAAAAACATGTTGAAAAGTAGAATAACTGTTTAAAAGGTTTTCAGGCCCTCACATTTTTGATAATGTCCTCGATGGTTTCCCGGGTGCGGGGGTCGGTATCCATCTTTTTCTGAATGTCGCTGATGGAATAAACCACCGTGGAGTGGTCGCGGCCGCCGAATTCCCGGCCGATGTCCTCCATGCTCATGCCCGTGATCTCACGCACCACGTACATGCTGACCTTGCGGGCATTGGAAACGTTGGACCGCCGTGTGGGGCCGCGCAGCGCTTCCGGCGTGGTGTTGTAGGTGCGCGCCGCTTCGGAGAGAATCTTCTCCACGGTCACGGGGACCGGCTGGATCTCGTTGAGAATGTCCTTGATGGCATTCTGCGCCGCACCGATCACCGGCTGAATGCCCTCCAGCTTCCGGTAGGCGTCCAGTTTTTTCACCGCGCCTTCCAGCTGCCGGATGTTGTTTTTCAGGCGGTTGGCAATGTACTCGGCCACGTCGTCGGGCATATCCAGGCCCAGCAGATCAGCTTTCCGGCGGATGATGGCCACACGGGTCTCAAAATCAGGCGGCTGAATATCCGCGATCAGGCCCATTTCAAAACGGGTGCGCAGACGGTCCTCCAGGCTTTTGATCTCCCGGGGCGCCCGGTCCGATGCCAGAACGATCTGTTTGCCGGCATTGTACAGCGTGTTGAAGGTGTGGAAAAACTCTTCCTGGGTGGATTCCTTGCCGCCGATGAACTGAATGTCGTCCACCAGAAGCACATCCGCCGCCCGGTATTTGTTGTGGAACTGGGCGGTGGTGTTGTCGTGAATGGCGTTGATGATCTCGTTGGTAAATTTTTCGCCGTCCACATAGACGATGTTGTAATCGGGGTGGTTTTTCTGGATTTCCGCCTTGATGGCGTTCAGAAGGTGGGTTTTGCCCAGTCCCGAGTCACCCCAGATAAACAGCGGGTTGTACGCACCGGAGGGGTTTGCCGCCACGGCCTGTGCCGCCGCGTGGGCAAACTTGTTGGTGGAACCCACGATGAAGGTCTCGAAGGTGTAGGAATAATTTCCGTCCGGCTGCTGCACGGGCGCGGCGCTGGGGGCCGGCTGCGCACTGGGCAGCACGAACACCAGGTTCGGCTCGAAGCCCAGAATCGTGCGGAACGCCTCGGGGATCAGATCCGGATAACGGTTTTCGATGGTATTTTTTACAAAATCCGTGCGCACCTGCAAAGTGGCCGTGTTTCCGTCAAAGTCCACCGGCTCAATATCCGCAAAAAACAGATTGTATGTGGCCAGAACCACATTTTGTTTGCAGTATTCCTTCACAGCGTTGAACACTTCGTTAAACGAATTCATACTTTCAAAAACAACTCCTAATGATACAATACAATAGATAGATAAAGTATATCACAAAAGTGCTCTTTTCGCAATGCTTATATTATATAAGTATAATAGCCGCCGCGCCTTTTCAAACGCGGAGGAAAAAACAAAAGCGGCAAAAGAAAGAAAAAAGAGTTGACAAACCCTGTATTTTTCTGGTATAGTTCTATTTTGCAGGGCTGTCTCTATGAATCAACAGCCACATTAGACAAAATTAAAAAGAAACCCACAACATCTTGTGGTTGTAGAGGAGGAAGAAAGATGAAGCGTACTTTCCAGCCCAAAAAGATTCACCGCGCGAAAAAACACGGTTTCCTGGCTCGTTCCAAGAGCAGCGACGGCCGTAAGGTGCTGGCTGCCCGCCGCCGCAAAGGCCGCGCGAAACTGGCTGCCTGAGAAAAGGCGATGGTTCCGGACCATGTCCGGAGATGAAAAATGCAGAAACAGGCGGTGTTTGGCCGCCGAGGAAAAGGCCACTCAAAACGTGGCCTTTTTGTTTATATCCGCGAAGGCGGCAAGGGAAAGGATGTCTCTGGCACATGCGCTATGAGCCGATCACAAGAAACAATGATTTTGTGCGCGCGTATTCGCGCGGAAAATCCTATGTGCATTCACACATTGTCTTGTATGTTCGCAAGAACCGTGCGGGCCACACCCGCGTAGGGCTCACGGCCAGTAAAAAAATCGGCAATGCGGTGATGCGCAACCGCGCGCGCCGGGTGATGCGCGCGGCGCTGTATCAGGTGCTGGACCGGGACCTGGGCCCGGTGGACATCGTGCTGGTGGCCCGGGGCATCACACCGCGGCTGAAAAGCACCAAGCTGGCGCCCACCCTGCAAAAGCTGCTGCAGGACGCAGGTCTTTTGCAATGAGGGTGTGGATCCGGCGGCTGTTTATCCTGCCCATCAAAGGATATAAAAAATTTATTTCACCCCTGCTCGGCAACAATTGCCGGTTCTATCCCACCTGCTCGGAATACATGATGCAGGCCATTGAGATCCACGGCGTGATCAAGGGCATTTTGCTGGGCACCTGGCGCATTTTGCGCTGCAACCCCCTTTGCAAGGGCGGCATTGATCCCGTTCCGCCCAAGGGAAAATGGAAAAACGGGTGATTTTTGCAAGTCTCCGAAATACGCGCGCTGCGCACGCGCGTCCCTCTTAAAAAAAACGCCCCGCGCAGGCAGACAGGAAAATGTAAATGAACATATTCGGCTTTCTCGCACCCCTTTTAGGCTGGATCATGGAGTGGATTTATCGGTTCATTCCCAACTACGGCTGGACCATGATCCTCTTTACCCTGCTGGCAAGGCTGCTGATGTTCCCGCTGAGCATCAAACAGCAGAAGAGCACGGCGCGCATGTCGGCTTTTCAGCCCATGATGCAGGAGATCCAGAAAAAATACGCCAACGACAAGCAGCGCCAGAACGAGGAAATGATGAAGCTGCAGCAGGACGCGGGCTTCTCCATGACCGCCGGCTGTCTGCCCATGGTCATCAACATGTTCGTCATCTTCGGCGTCATCGAAGTGGTGTACCGTCCGCTGCAGTACGTGCTGCTGGTCTCCAAAGATGTCATCAATGAGATGGTCACCCTGGCCAATGAGACTCTGGGCACCTCTCTGGACGCGGCCCATTACACCGTGCAGAACGCGCTGATCAACCTGGTCAAACAGAACCCCGAGACCTTCAGTGATCTGCTGGGAGACAAGCTGGACTCTGTGGTCAACTTCAACTTCACCTTCTTCGGCATCGATTTGTCTCAGGTCCCCAGCGAAGTAGGCTTCTTCAGCGTGGCCATCATCATCCCGGTTCTGTCCGTGCTGACCATGATCCTGGTGAACGTGGTCACCATGAACATGAGCGGTCAGCAGATGAGCGGCAGCATGAAGGTTCTGCCCTGGGCTATGAGCATTATGTTCGGTTTCATCACCTTCACGGTGCCCGTGGGCTTCTCGCTGTATTACACCGCGTCCAACGTGTTTGCGCTGGCGCAGTCCATCGTCCTGAAGAAAATGTACAACCCTGAGAAGATCAAACAGCAGGTTCAGGAAGAGATCGAGGCAAAGCGCGCAGAGCGCAAGAAGAAAAAGCAAGTCAAAGTGGTGGCTGCCGACGGCGCCGAAGTAGTCAAGGACGTGTCGCAGGCCGAGCTGGACCGCATTCGTCTGGAGCGCGCGCGCCAGATGGAAGACGAACGTTACAAAGACGAATAAGCGCACTGGGAGGAATCAGAGATGCGTGAAGTTATCATGACAGGCAAAACCGTGGAAGAGGCCACGGAGCTGGCTCTCGCCGAGCTGGGCGTCGCCGCAGAGGACGCCAGCGTGGAAGTGCTGGAGCTGCCCCACAGACGCTTCTTCAAAACCATCCCCGCAAAAGTTCGTGTCAGTGTAGAAGAGCCGGAAGCCCCGGAAAAGACCGAGGCCCCGGCGCCTGCGCCGAAGGCGGAAAAGCCTGTGCAGGAAAAAGCAAAACCCGCGCCGAAGCCCGCTCCCGCACCGGTGGAGGAGCCGGCGGTGCAGCCTGCCGCCGAAGAGAGCGAGAAACCGGAGGAGACCCCGGTGGATCTGGAAGCAAACCCCAAGGCGAAAGTGGCTGTGGAATATCTGAAGGAAGTTGCCGCCTGCATGGGCGCCACCAAGATCACCGTTGAGGCGGTCCGCCAGGGCGAGACCATCATCCTGAAAGTCGAGGGCGAAGACAGCGGAATCCTGATCGGCCACCGCGGCGAGGTCATGGAGTCCCTGAGCTATCTGTGCAGCCTGGCCGCCAACCGTGTGGAAGGCGATTACGCCAAGATCGGCCTGGATGTGAACCATTACCGCGCTAAACGGGAAGCCAATCTGGAAGCGCTGGCCAAACGCATCGCCGCCAAGGTGGCGCGCACCGGCCGCAGCCATACGCTGGAGCCCATGAATCCCTATGAGCGCCGCATCATTCACTCGGCCGTCAGCCAGGTGGAAGGCGTGAAGAGCGAATCCACGGGCGAGGGCGCCAACCGCCGTGTGGTCATCATGTCCACCGACCCCGCCGCCCGCAAGGACAGCCGGGACCGCCGGGAAAAACGCGGCGGAAAAGGCGGACGCCAGGGCCGCGGGGGGGG
>NZ_JBBMFA010000090.1:0-105885 GCF_040096265.1 Ruthenibacterium intestinale | reverse complement strand
ACAGTATCTCCAACAGTATAGCATATAGACCTTGGAGAGGGTCTATAAACACTACTACTTTATAATACGAGGAGGTTCTACTCTTTGGCAAGAGTGAATCACAAGCGTGTCAAGCAGCTTCTCAATGAAAAGCGCAGCAAGATTACGGACCGGCAGTTTTTTACGTCCCGAATCCTGGCGCTCCATTTTGAAGATATGGCCATAGCTCAGACACGCCGCTACAAATATAATCGGCGCGTTCATGTGGATCTGATGTGGAAACCAAAAGAGGACATCATCGCACGCACCGATAACCTGACCATCAAGATCAATGCCGGACATCCGATTATCACCAAAAGTCGCGTCCGGACCGACCGCTACGATCTGGTCTGCGGGCTGTTTGCCCATGAGTTGGGGCACTGCCTCTACACGGACTTTTTGACAGCCCAAACCTACATGAATTTCCTGAAGGTCTACAAATGGTATCCGCAACCGCCTGTTTTGAAGACGGGGACGGATATTCGGAATGAGCAAGCTCTTTGGGAATACGCAAAGACCGAGCCTGAACACCTCAACATGTTGTGTTATCTGGCACATTATATCGAAAATATCCTGGAAGATGGATACATTGAAAGCCGGGTACTTACAAGGTTCACCGGGCGACTCGGTATTTGTCTTGATATTCTTCGAGAGAGGCAGTGGGCGGAAGGTCTTACCCTGACACAGCTCAAGGAGTATGAGGAAGATGGCGGGCACATTGCAATGTCGGTGCTGCAGTCCATTCTGTCGTATGTAAAATTTGGCCAAATCAAATATGGTGATGAACCCCTCAGTGATGAGCGGATTCAGGCTGTGTTTGAGCTCCTTCCTGAGCTGGACAGTGCGATCACGGACACCTCAGCGAAAAACCGATGGAGTGTCACAAATCAAATCCTGGTTCGATGCTGGCCTTACTGGCAAGACTACTTGGAGCACTGTGAAGAGCTTCAGAAAGAGGCCGCAGCCGCAGGCGGAGCCAGCTCCGCCGCAGAGACACTATCCGAAACGCTGCGCGCTTTGTCCGGCAGTTCTTCTACCGCAGAGGGAGCCACAGCGCCTGTTGCGGATTCGGAAGAAACATCTGAAGCATCGTGTTCGACACATCGAATGGCCACGCACGCTGATGCAGAGTCCGCAAGCGAAGAAGAGCCTGCGGATTCGGAAAAAGCAGAAACGGCAGACAATGGTTCCTCCGGTGACGCACCTGAAGAGACCTCGAAAGAGGAGTCAGAGTCTGCGGGATCGGCTGCAACGGAAACGGATGCGGAAAATGATTCCAATGAGATCGGGAGCCTTCCCGGGTCTGAAAAGCAGGCAGTCTCGGAAACCGAAACCGGAAGGATGTCTTATAGCAAGACTTCCCGGGTTTCGGAACCTGCCGGTGGTGAGTTTGAACGAAACGATGACTACCACCGGGAAGCTTATTCCGGCGCTGCATCTGACATCGAACGGATGCTGGATAAGATGGCTGAGAAAGCCGCTTGCTCCACTCTGGAAAATGAGCGGATCAGGGAGCTTAACGATGCTGCACAGGGAATTTCCTACGGTAACATCCACAGCGGAGTTCATGTCCGTGTGAATCGATTTGCCGAGGTTGACGACCAGCTGATCGAACAGTATGAGGCGATTTCCGGGCCGTTGCTTACAATCTCAAGGCAGTTGCAGAAAACTCTTCTGCAGCAGCTGAAGGATCGGCAGCGGGGCGCAAAACAGACCGGCCTGCTGATGGGTAGGCGCCTGGATTCACACACATTGCATCGCCAGGACGGAAAGGTCTTCTATAAAAACGCATTGCCAAGTGAAGCTCCGCAGCTTGCGGTTGCTTTATTGCTGGACGAGTCCGGGTCTATGTGCTCTTGTGATCGGTGTACTTACGCACGGGCAGCGGCGATTATTCTTTATGATTTCTGCTGCTCGCTTCATATCCCAGTCATCGTATATGGGCACTCCACCGGTTATCCCAGAGATGGCGGTGAAAGCGTGGAGCTTTATTCGTATGCGGAGTTTGATGCCATCGACCATGATGATAAGTATCGGCTTATGGATATCTCGGCACGCTCCAACAACCGCGACGGCGCTGCGCTGCGATTTGTCGCTGAACAACTAAGTCACCGTCCGGAAGAGGTTCGAATCCTCATCCTGGTATCCGATGGGCAGCCCGCAGCCGACGGTTATTACGGCAGCGCCGCTGAGGAAGATCTTCGCGGCATCAAGCAGGAATACCGGCGCAAAGGCATCCTTTTCATTGCCGCTGCCATCGGTGACGACAAACAAAACATCGAACGGATCTATGGTGATTCTTTTCTGGACATCACGGATCTCAATCAGTTGCCCGTAAAACTGACCGCTGTCGTAAAGCGGCACATCCGGGCATAACCATCAGGCGAGGGCGCTACGGCGCCCCCGCTCTTTTTGAAAGGAGCATTGTATTATGCATTATCTACATAGAATCCTCGTTTATATCCCCGACATTTGCAGTGTGGGCAAAAATTACCCGGGTGCAACCAAGCAGCAGATCCGGTCTTATGCAAAGTATCAGACAGAATGCTTTGAAGGCCATGCATTTGACTGGAGAGAGACCATGACTGCTGGGCGATGGGGCTATGAATACCCGGAAAATGTGCTTCTCGCAGCGGATAATCCGGAACGGTTTCAGAAGGAACTGCAAACGGCACAGTCCTTCCAGCAGGAAGCCCTGAACCAGGCTCTGAAATATCTGGAAGACAATGATTATCTGGATCTCAAAAAGCTGGCTGCTGCCGTGATGGAAGACGCCCAAGACTCGCCCAGCACCCAACACAGCCTTTCCATGGCCGCTTACTACCTGGGCTGTTTTGCGGATCTGATTAAGGGAACCTACTTCTACAACTCATTCTTTTATGATACGCACAGGAACACTTCACGCCTAAACAAACAGGTCTTTGAAGAGATCCAGGCAAATCCCCAGCTTTGGGCACTTGTCATCTTTGATTGCCATTATTAAGGGAGGTGACAGATATGCCGAACTGGTGTTGGAACACCTTGAAGGTGTCCGGAAAAGCAGAAGAATTGAAGAAATTTGTGCTTGAAACACAGGGGCTCCCAGCTTCCTACCCACCCCAAGAATGGGAAAAGGGGCTCGAACGGGTCACACCGACAGAAAAATTCTTTTGTTTCAACGCATTGGTGCCCACCCCGCAGGCAGTCCTGGATATGGGCTATGATGCACATGGCAAATTGCCTCAGAACATTTGGGACCTGCTCCGGCAGGGACATCCCGTCGAGAAAATCGATGGATATCATTGGAGTATCCAGAACTGGGGAACAAAGTGGGACGTATACTACGATCATATCTCCCCTGAAGAAATGGGGTGGACTGAGGGCTGTGAGACGATCGATTTTTCGTTTACTACGGCCTGGTCGCCGCCCCAGGGGTGGTTTGAAAAGATCATCCAGCTTTACCCTGAACTTGCGTTTGAACTTCACTATGAAGAACCCGGGTGCTTTTTTGCAGGCATCATGTATGGTAATAACGGTGCATTTTCAATAGATGAGTTTGATGATGCGCGTTGCAGTGAACTGTTTCAAGACATGTTCGATGTGGAAGAGGAAGAGGGTGAGAATGATGATCTTGCGCTATCCGGGAGCTGAGTACTCCCATGGCAGCGTAAAATATGCCATCGGTTCCACAGTTATGGCAACGAATCAGAGCCCCTATCAAGGGCTGCTCGGCACCATTGTCGAGATCCGCGATGGCCAAGACCGGGAAACCCAAAATGAAACACCTGACATCTATTGTTCCTTCGACACACCCGTGATCCCCGCTGAGATCGAAAAACTGGAAAAAGTGTTTTCAATTCTTCATGGAACCCCAAAAACGCTCCAGGATATCTCGCTTCAACGTGTGATCATGGCACCGGATATGATTCAGGTTCTCCACGATCAGACCGTACCATCCCCTCAAGCGGATATCTGGGTCCTGCTCGAAGACTGGGCCAATAACGGCGACTTCGGTTCATCGCTCAAGTTGTTCAGTGCCTATGCAGAAGCACGCCGCACAATGATTGACATGCTCCGCGAAGAACTGGATTGCGGTCTAATCATGAACATTCAATCGGAGTCACAATTTTCTGTGATGTCCGACGACAATTACTACGAAGCATGGATTGAAGGCGAATATACCTTTACGCATTATCGGCTTTCGCTGGAAAAGCTACCATTGTATCTCACCGAATCATTTCTCCAAAAGCTGGCCGGTACAGAAGCAAAATGACATGCTGGCCGCCAGAAGATGCTCTTCTCGTTTTATTTGACTGTTGGATAAAGCTCTGATATAATATCTGTATCAGTATCAGAGTTTTGGGAAACCGAAACACAGTTGATTCATGTTTCAAAGACGTCATTTGCTATAAGCAGATGGCGTCTTTTTTGTTTCCTGCCAACTTAATTTAGGCATAAGCCAGCAGTCCTTCGGGGGTGCTGGCTTTTGTTATATCCGCAGAATTCTGCAAAAAACGAAAGGAGCATTCTTATGCAAAACCAATGTCAAGACAACTTCTCCACCACATTCACCACCTATGGTGAAATGCAGCTCTATCATGAGCAGTTGGCGAAAGACAGCCAGTGGCAAAGATGCAAGGTCAGCGACCTGCATGTGGAGCCGCTGGACCGAAAATCGCCGCTGTTCAGCGATATGTCCGCATTCGCCCTGGGCACCAGTTCTGAAGCCGTTGCCGATACGGCAAAAAACCTTGGGCTGGCCATCTCTGTCGAAGGCCAGATGTATCCGGTGCGCGGCACCGCCTACAAAAGCCTGTTGGAACGCGCCAAGATCAGCGGTTCTGTACTTCCCAAACTTAGCCGTGAGAAATTGGCCCGTACCCTCAACGACTGCCTTGCACTGTTCTCGTCCGAAGCACTGATACTGATCCGTGACGAGAAAATCTCGGCAGCCCATTCCGGAGATCCGACTGACTATTCTGTCTTGCCGATCGACCAGCTCTTGAAAGCGCTGGAAAGCAAATTGGAATCCCGTTTCCCGGGCGCAGAATTTGAAACCGGGTATCGTGACCATGCCCTTACCAGCGCATCCTGGACATTGCCTGCGCAGAAGGAAGATCTCCTTGGCACATACGAGAAAATGCTGATTGCAACCGGGCGCGCAAAAATGGCTGCCAAACTGGTGCCGGGTATTCGGTTCCTGACATCGGATACCGGAGTCGCTTCGGCAAAAGTCTCGGCTCTGCTGATGGGCGCACAATATCCGATTCATATTGGCAGCTGCGTGGCAGTGGATCACCGGCGTCAAACCACCATCGCAGATTTCTCTGATGCATTGGATCAGCTTTTCGCTCAATTTGCAGACTCGGTTTCTCAGCTTCAGCGTCTGCTGGAAATCCACCTGGATTACCCCATCAATGCTATGACACGGGTGTGCAAAAAGCTGGCTCTTCCGAAAAAAGCATCGGTAGAGGCGATTGCCATGTACGAAATGGCATATGGTGGCGGTCCTGCGACGGCGCATGACGTGTTTATGGCCTTGCAGGAAATCCCCTGTATCCTCAAATCCTCCAATACTCCCGAAAGCAAAATGCTGTCGGTGGAGGAAAACTTGGCTCGCGCACTGACTCTGCGCTGGAGTGATTATGATCTGGCAAAGGCGGTGGATTACTGATGAGTCGAGCGATTCCACTGATTGATTGTGCCGGTATGAGCAATGAACGCTGGCTGGAGTGCCGGGCGCATGGCCCCAAAGGTGATATTCCCTATACGGTGGGCGGCAGTGATGTTGCTACCATCTTCGGGTTATCTCCCTGGACAACTCCGCTGGAGCTCTGGCTGATCAAAAAAGGCCGTATGAAGACACCGCAGAAATCCAATCCTGACCAGCTGATGATGGGACATCTTTTGGAGCCTATTGCCGCGTATTGGTACGCTCAAAAAACTGGCAATACGGTTTATGATGATACCTGCCTTTATCAGCATGCCGATCACCCGTATGCGCTTGCAAACATGGACCGCCGTTTCACGCGAGCCGTTGACGGCGCACCGGGTATTTTGGAGTGCAAGAGCTGCACCTACCATAAGGCAGAGGACTGGGCGGACGGCGCTATCCCGGGATATTACGAGCTGCAGCTGCGGTTCTATATGTCCTTTGACCCTGTAACCTACGGCGCCTTTTCGTGCTTGTGGGGCAACAATCCTGCCACCGACCTGGCGATTCCGGAAATTGAGCGGGATACCGTAAAGGAAGACATCATTTTTGAGAAACTGGATCGCTGGATCTGGAGCCTTGAACATGACAAACCGCCCAAGATGGATGAGGTCGCAAAGCCCAAGCTGGCGCTGGAAGCACTCGCTAAGATCTATGGTGCAAGCCAAGCTGGTCTGCCCACGATCGAGTTCCCGGCCAAGTTTGAACACCCGCTCCGGCGAATCGCCCTGCTTCAGGGGAAAGTTGCCGAATGCAAAGCAGAAATCGATACTTATGAAAAGGAGATTGAAGCACACAGCGTGCGAATTGCAGAGATCATGAAGGAGCATGAGCATGGGATTCTGAACACCACGACCGATAAGCTCCTGATTGATTTTATCACCCGAACCACCAGACGACCTGACTCGGCAAAACTCAAGGAAAAGTACCCCGCCGCTTATGCGGACGTGCTTAAAACCACCCAGAGCCGTAAAGTCAAGGTTCGCGTCGAGCCTGTATAACTGAAAATCACCAGCACAGAGAGGAGAGCTGCTTGTGAGAACCTTTTATACCCCTGTTGATCTACGCAGCCGCGCAGACATGACGGGGTTTCTGAAAAATCATTTTCGATACCACACAATGAACTCCTGGAATCGATCCACTTCCTACGCCTGCAATCTGAAAATCCACAGACTTGGTCTGGACGGAGAATGCGAAAGCAAGCTGTTCGATATGATCGATACCCAGGAGTTTTTCGATTTACGGCGGGCACTGCTCGATGAATTCGACCGTCAGCATAATTATCTGTGGCAGGCCGGTATGAATGGCCGCAGCAGCGGTTATCTGGTTCTCTACCAGGGCGAACTGAAGCCAAGTGGCTATCTGTCCTTCTGTACGGAGTGCGGACAAAAAAACTGTCGTCCTGCCACAGAAACAGACTGTGTCTGTGGGAGATGCGGCAATTCGACCCGTATCAATTTCCGGCGGCCGGATATGCAGGTCATATCATATTCTCTTCGCGGTACCGACATGGATGAGGAATTTGAAGACTGGGGACTCACCGAATTGCGTGAGCGTGTTCGGCTCGTCCAATCTCTGGACCAGCTTGCCGACCGCATGGTGGCTCAAGCGATCCATCTGTGCCGCTCATACGAAGTGGCCGAGAAAACTATTTTCGTGCCTAAAACTCAAAAGGTTTTGGTAAGCCATGCCTGAGAAGGGAGGAAAACAATTGCTTTGCCAATTCAAACGGCTGATTTATCCCCGCAGCATCCCTGCGGGGAACAGCAGCTACATGATTGCGGTGTATAAGCCCTGTGAGGCCATCCAGGACTCTCTCGGTAATCTCTTGTCGGAATTTAAGGCTGTGGGCTACTGTTTGCCCACAGCCGAGAATCTCCGATACAACATGAAAGGTCATTGGAGCCGCAGCGCCAAGCACGGGGTACAGTTTGAAGTCGATACCTACGATGAGGTGATTGCACCGACCAAGGCAGGCATCATCGCATACCTGACCTCTGGTCAGATTAAAGGGATCGGGCCTAAAACAGCAGAAAAAATCTATTCGTTGTTCGGCACAAACACCCTGCAGATTCTTGACTCCGACCCGGAACGGCTTTTGGAAGTACCGGGAATCAGTTCTGCCAAGCTGAAAAAAATCAGCGATTCCTATCTGGCATCCCGTGGCGCCCGCGATGTAGTCGCCTTTCTGGCGCCTCACGGCATCACACCAAACCGGGCCGTAAAACTCTATCGCCAGTACGGAGATGACACGATGAATATCGTGCGGAATCATCCGTATCAGTTGTGTGAGATGGCCGGGATCGGATTTCGCACAGCTGACAAGATTGCCATGAGCATGGGATTTGACAAGCTTTCCCCTGAGCGGGTCGATGAAGGGCTTCTCTTCACACTGACCGAATCGGAAACACGCGGAAATCTGTGTATGGAAAAGCACGATTTTATTCGTCAGAGCTTGAAGCTGTTGGAAACTGCTGAGCTTACCGAGCAGATGGCCGCTGCACGAGCTGCTCGACTGCTTCATGACCGCAAAATAGTCACTTACCATGGTTGGGTCTACAGGCCGCGGGCAGAAGAAACTGAACGGCGGTTGGCCGAGCGAATCTTCAGCTTGCAAACGAACTATCGTTACCGTGACGCTGAGGTGTTGGAAAGCGAAATTGAGGGCATTGAAGTAAAGTTGAGGCTTAGCTTAAATGAAGAACAGCGTACTGCCGTGGCAACCGCAGTAAGGGAGCCGCTCACTATCATCACGGGAGGCCCTGGAACCGGTAAGACGCTGACGGAACGAGCTCTGCTTGCACTCTATCGGACACGGCATCCGACCGGTCGTGTTGTGTGCTGTGCGCCGACTGGGCGCGCTGCACGACGCATGGAAGAATCAACGGGGATGCCCGCTACCACCATCCACAGAGCCTTGGGCCTGCTTGCTGGTGAAGACGGAAACTATTGTGAACCGGAAGCTCTGGAAGCAGATCTGGTACTTGTGGATGAGGTTTCCATGATGGACATCTATCTTGCAGAACACCTTCTGAGAGCCGTTCCAAGGGGGTGCCAGCTGGTTTTCATCGGTGATGCGGACCAGTTACCCTCGGTGGGTCCGGGAGCCGTTTTGAGCGAAATGATTGGATGTGGCGTTATTCCCGTAATCCGACTCCAGAAGATCTACCGTCAGAGTCGTGGCAGCAGGATCGCTACCAATGCAAGCCTGATACGAAACGGGAACCTGAGCCTTGAATATGGCTCGGATTTCCGGTTTGTCGAATCATCGGATTTGGTAAACTCTGCCGACCAGATCGAACGCATTTACCTTGAGGAAGCTGAGCGATGTGGTGTGGACAATGTTGCCCTGCTAACCCCGTTCCGGCAGAAAACTGAAACCGGTGTAACCGCGTTGAATGAACGGCTGCGTGACAAAATCAATCCGCCTAGCTCCGAAAAGATTGAAGCTGTATTCGGGAAACGGTGCTTCCGCAAGGGCGATAAGGTCATGCAGATCAAAAACTATGAGGATATCAGTAATGGAGATATCGGTTATGTGGTACAGATACGCAAGGATGGAAGCGATGCGTTCCTGACAGTGGATTTTGGCGATGGGCGCGTAGTGGAGTATGAAAACAACGATTTGGATATGCTCACACATGCCTATGCAACTACGATTCACAAATCGCAGGGTGCGGAATACCAGTCCGTTATTATCAACCTGCAATGCGCCCACGCGGTCATGCTGGTTCGCCCGCTGATCTATACCGCGATCACTCGCGCAAAAGAACGAGTGATCCTCGTGGGTGAGCGGCGGGCACTCTGCATCGCTATCAACC
Organism: Ruthenibacterium intestinale; assembly: GCF_040096265.1. NCBI lineage: Bacteria > Bacillati > Bacillota > Clostridia > Eubacteriales > Oscillospiraceae > Ruthenibacterium > Ruthenibacterium intestinale. Next base: position 96,354 of record NZ_JBBMFA010000090.1, on the reverse strand, counting down.
GAACCGATACCGAGCGACGCGGCACTAATCTAGCAGACCGCATCCAAGCTCTGGCTGAACTACAGAAAGAAGGGACGAAATGAAAAAATTTATTCTGAAAACCCCGTTGGGTGATAACTTGACCGGCGGACTCTATGCGGAGCCTGCCCGCCGCTTCATCGAGATCTACAATCTGGACCCGGACTATGGTTGGGAACCCTGGACGACAGCCACGGTCAACATCAATGGTCTTTCGGGAGATGAAGTGGCGATCAAGAACTACTCGGAGAACGAGGGAATTCTGGATCTCCTGATTGGACTTGGTGTCATCGAACCGCCGCACCGACGTGTAGCAAGCGGGTTCGTCATGATTGACATCTGCAATATGAATCGCTCCAAACTTGAGGAGTATTCCTATGGGGCAGACACTTGATAACAAAGGAGATGGCGACATGGCCACATGGCTGAATGACTACAAAGCGTACAAAGAAGCCCTTTCCCATGAATTTGAGGGTGGGGCTGTTGCAATCGGCAAAGTGCTCCAGTATCAGGAGCTGCTGTATCGTATCGATGTTCTGGAGACTTGCCAGATGCTGTGCAAAACGGCGCCGGTCACCATGGATATGAAGAGTCTGGTGGCGCACTACCAACTGGTGGATGCCTATGTGCAGAGCCTTTCCAAAGAGCGGCGCATCGGGATTCCCCCCGACGAAAAGCTGAAGGCAAGCCGACAAACATCTGCCGCTGCGCTCGAAAGTACAGTTGCAGATTGCCGGAAGCGTTTTTCCAGTTTCAGGGCCGAAAACGAACAGATGTATAAGCGCAGTATCAGTACTTTGCTGAATACTGTGCTGCCCGTCTGGCTGCAGCTTCGTAACACATATACCCCCATTACCAAATAAGGAGGAGACTTGAAATGAGCCAAAACAACCCCAGTGATAAAAGTGCGATTCTGGAGAGCCTTAATTCGATCAACCAGGTCGAGGGATTCGACCCCATGCTCTTTGCCGTAGAATATACGGATATGGCCACGGGTAAATCGCGCAAGAAAATCCCGGTTCTGATCCAAATCGCATGGTTTCGGATGGTCTATCCCAAAGGCCGGATCGCTACAACTATTACCCCTTGTAAGGATGGGTTTGTTGCCTCAGCCCGCATTTATGCAGACTATAACGATGGCCCTGATTGTTACCTGGCGGATGCGACTGCATCCCGGGGATATGATCAGACGAAACCTTCTATCTCGCCGCGTGAGTGGGCACAGACAGCGGCCATCGGAATTGCTCTGCGCAATGCCGGGTTCGGCGTTCAATTCGGACTCACCGCAGATGATTATGAAGGACCTGTTCTGAATGAACTTCCTGACCCTGTCTCTGATGGTGATGATACCGCTGCGCCTGTTACCGATGAGCCTTCCGAAAAGGAACCGGAAGTTGAACCGGAACTCACAGAGGAACAAAAACTCCAATTGGCGTTACGGCAGCCCTGTCCGATTACGAAGTACAGCGGCAAAACTCTCGGTGACCTGCAGACTCTTGACCCGAAAGCGTTGTCCTGGATTGCCAACAAATTTACTGGCAACCCGGAAATTTCTGCTGCAGCAAAACGCATCTGTGAATATGCCCTGCAGGAGACCTCCGCATAATAAAATAGCGGGGGCGGCAGAATTGCCGCCCCCCCAGAAAGGAGGCGGCATGGGCTTGATACACATGCAAGACATCCTCCCGCTCATCGGTGTGCCATTGCCACCACCCGGAAGGAGCAGCTATAACATTCCATGCCCCTGTTGCGACGAAAATCCTCGGAAGCGACATCTGAACATCAACTTGAAAAAGGATGTTTTTCGCTGTCCGAGATGTGGTTTTTCGGGGGGTGTGTTTGATCTCTATGCCCACTATGAAGGAATACCGAGGGCAGCCGTGCGGGATGCACTGCTGACGCGGCTTGATGTGCGCGGAGATATTGAACATTACCGCCCGTCAAGAGACAGAGAACCCGTCACCGAAGAGTGTCCTCTTACAGACATAGACTCACGGAACGCAACCTATCAGGCACTTCTGTCCCAGCTGACCCTTGCTTCGGATCATCGTGCAAATCTGTTGTCAAGGGGACTATCACCAGACGAAATCGAGCGACTCAACTACAAAACTACCCCTGTTATCGGGATGAGCACCATTGCGAAAAAACTGCTTGCTGATGGACACTATCTGACTGGCGTTCCAGGTTTTTACCGCAAAGCCGGAGAGTGGACTTTTATCTCCGAATGGCGCGGTATCCTGATTCCCGTTCGCGATATACAAGGACGGATTCAGGGGCTTCAGATCCGCAGAGACAATGTTACCAGACGCAAGTTTCGCTGGGTGTCAAGTGTTGAGGAGCCAGATGGATGTAAGGCAGAAAGTTGGGCACATCTGGCAGGGACACCACAAGAAATGGTTATCCTCACAGAAGGCCCCATGAAAGCTGATATTATCCATGCGCTGACTGGCAAAACAATCATTGCCATCGCTGGCGTCAATGCTCTTTCGCAACTTGAGCGAATGCTGTTGCAGCTGCGCCAGAGTGGAACGAAGAAAATCATGACAGCGTTTGATATGGATTTCTTATCAAATCCTCATGTAGAAAGAGGATACAAAAACCTGACACAGATGTTGACGGCCATGGGGTTTAGCTATGGGACTTATATTTGGGACCCGACCTATAAAGGGCTCGACGACTATGTGTGGCAGTACTGTCTGGGCAATGGCTCAGCAAAGTGATCAAGAAGAAAAGGCGGAGAAATCCGTCTTTTCTTTTTGCAAAAACGCATTTCGTTGCAAATGCGTTTTTATAGCCGTGTAATAAATTATCAAAAATTCTGGAGGTACATTTTATGCTTATCGCAATCGACCATGGCAACTATGCTATCAAAACCCCCCGGTTCTCTTTTGTAGCCGGGCTTTCGGAACACGCGACCAAACCGCCGCTCGCCGATGAAATGATTGAATACGGAGGAAGTTACTGGACTCTTTCCGGGCGACGGCTTCCTTACATGCGAGATAAGACTCGCGATAATCGGCATTTCATCCTTTCCCTGTTTGCCATTGCCAAAGAACTGGTGAACGCAGGCTGTACGAGCGGGATGGAGAAAGTGGATCTCGCAGTCGGGCTTCCGCCTGAGCACTACAAGCTCCGTGACCGGTTTGCTCAGTATTTCAAGCGGGCAGAACCGGTGTCGTTCAATTATAACGACCATCCCATGAGTGTGTCGATCCAGCATGTGTTTGTGTATCCGCAGGCTTATGCTGCGGTTATTCCTCAGAGCAGTCAGCTCCTGAAAACACTGCGCATGTTTGTGGTTGATATCGGAGGCATTACGACCGATGTGTTGCTGTTGCGCAATGGTAAACCAGATCTCCAGGTTTGCCGAAGTCTAGAGAGTGGCGTGATTACCATGAACAATGACATCATCGGAAAGATCAGTGCTGAGCATGACATGAAAATTGAAGATGAGCATATCAGCGCTGTTCTGCTTGGACGGGAAACCATCTTGCCCGACTGTGTCAAGAAAACGATCCGTGAGTGTGCACAGATGCATGCCAACGGCATTCTCGACCAGCTTCGCGAGCTCCAGGTGGATCTGCGCACCAACCCGGTTATCTTTATTGGCGGCGGCAGCGCCCTGTTCCGCCCGTTGCTGGAGCATTCTCCGTTGATTGCGCAGGCGAGTTTTGTCAGTGATCCCAAGGCAAATGCTATTGGTTATGAAATGCTGGCCACGCAGCAGCTGAGCCGGCTGACCTGATCAAAGCTGGGGTGTTGATATGATAACCGGCAGTGGATATCGTTTCTCCCTGCAGTTTGGTGCTGATACGGAAAGCAAGATCCGCATCGGTGAGCTGCTTGAAAAACTGGGGAATAAAAAGAGTGCTCTCATTGTTCCGGCACTCATAGAGTATTTGGAGAAACATCCTGAACTGGAAACCGAATCACTTCGAATCAAAATCGAAGAAAAGAGCCAGCTGCGCAGAGAACAACTTGAGGACATGATCCGAACCATTGTGCTGGAACAACTTCAATCTCGTTCGCCCCTTCCTGTGGCAGAGAATCCGGCAGAAAAGCCGGATTCTCTGCAGCAGGATATTGCAGCCATGCTGGACAATCTCGATTTTTTTCAGTAATACTCTTGTCCCTATATGGACAAAGCAGTTGTCATGCTCTTTTTCAGCTATAAAAAGCAATATCATAATTATGGTGTGACTATCGGAATTATGGTTTCTTCCTGAACTGCGGATCTTTAGATACAATTAGAATACAAGGGAGTGGGTGAATGGATTATAAATTGCTGGGAAAAAACATCCGCAAATACAGAAAACAGAAAGGTTTGCGTCAGGAAGAATTGGCTGAAATGGTCGGCTGCACTAGTAGTCACATCGGACATATCGAAAACGCTCGCGGTATTCCGAGTCTAGAAATGACGGTAAATATTGCAAATGCTCTTTCTGTCAGTGTTGACCAGCTCCTTATCGAATCTATGGATTGGCCCGAGACCATTTATCTCCGTGACATAGAGTCTCGATTGAGAAAATTCCCGACACCACTAAAAGAAGTAGCATGTGAGTTGCTTGACGATTTCATGCATCTGCTTGAGCGATCGCTGCTACGAGAAGTAATAAACTCAGAGCATCATCAGTGGCCTGCAAAGAGGGATAAACATGGATTCTGAAGCACACTTATAAAACAGGTTTATTTGAAAGTCTGTCAAAAAAGTGTGCACAATCCAAACTCTTTGCGAAGGCATATTTGTGGTGCCAAATTACCAATACAAATGATAGCCGTACTACTAATTTCTGTAGTACGGCTATTTTTTATGCTCATCCTGAAGGAGGTGATACCCGTGCACATCTGAAATGGATCGTTTGCTTTACAGGTGCTTATACACCAACCATAAGCGCATGCCGTCTTGGTGTGCCACCCAGGCTGCTGGGATGGCATGACCAGGAGGCATAATGATGGACACTGACAAAAATGAAGAGCGGGACGAACTGCGAGGGCGCTTTACTCGGTTCATGGAAATTTGCGTCCGTAACGCGCGCTTCAATTACTGCAAAATGCTTTCCCGTGAAATCCCAACGATTTCTATCGAGGATGTTCCTGAGCATATTTTAGTCGAAGAACATCCGCCGGAATACAAAAGCGGGCGTGATTTTGACTTTGAAGAAGAAAAACTATCGGAAGCTTTTAGAACACTTCCTCTGATGAAAAGAAGGATACTGACGATGCTATTCGTTGAGCAGCTATCACCCCAAGAAATTGCCTCTCACTTGAATTGTTCCGTTCAGTATGTCTATAACCAACGGTCCTTGGCTCTCAAATCGCTGCGCCGTATCATAGCGGACAGAGGTGATGATGCATGAATGCAAATGAATTTCGAGCACTTCTTCAACTGGCCATTTCCGGTGAGCGTACTGCCATAGAGGCACTTATTTCCCTATACATGCCACTGATCAACCGATACAGCGTAATTGACGGAAAATTTGATGATGACTGTCGGCAGTACATCCTGCTGCATATCGTGATGAGTTTGAAGAAGTTTGTAATCTGATAGCTGGGGCCGCCTCATTTCAAGGGGCGGCTTTCTTTTATAAAAAAATTTGGTAGATACAGTAGAAATGGCATTTTTCGATTGTTCTTACATTGTGAAGGCACCCCAGCACCTTGAAAAGAGAATAAAAAGAGCTTCCTATAACTTCCCCTTCTGAATAGCGGCCCATCTGCCCGGCAAGCAGCTCTGGTGCACTGATATATGGATTGCTACCATATAACGCGAGGACGCAGAAGGTAATAATGGTACTTCCGGTCTGGACGCATCACCGCATCGACCGGCTCGGCATAAGAATGCGGGAAACATTGGTTTATGGATCTGCTAGCTACAGATCATAGGATAGCTATAAATTTGAAATCATTTCATATACGCGATCTGTTTCTTACCTAAATACAAGAGGTGTAACTATGGATAATTCCTGTGAAAAAGTACCGATTCATCTGAAAGTGACCTTGACCATTCGAGAAGCCGCTGAATACAGTAACATCGGCATCAATAAAATCGACCAACTCCTGCGGCAGCCAAACTGCCCGTTCGTGCTTTATGTTGGCGCGAAAAGACTGGTCAAGAGAAAAGAATTCGAGGAGTATCTGAATAAGATGCTAACCATATAAAAGAGCAGTCGGAGCGCCCGCTGTACCTTGAGAAAAAGTACTCATTGTGGTATAATTTAGCGTGTTGCACTGGCTCTTTTTCTGCAATTGGAAAAGGGGTCAATATTATGGGCAAAAATCTGAAAGGCAAAGAATGCGGAAAAGGCATTTGCCAGCGAAAGGATGGTCAATACTACGCAAGGTTTGTAAACAGGAGTGGAAAACGCCAGGATGGCTATTTCGCCACCCTCCCAGAAGCACGGAATTGGTTGGAGGATGCCCGCTATCAAGATAAGCACGGAAAGGTGCTTACCTCCCCGGACATGACGGTAACTGAGTGGTTTCAGTTTTGGCAAGCAGAACTCCTGCAGGGCCTTTCCCCCAATACCAAGCGCAATTACAGAGATCGCTTTGAACTCAACATCAAACCCATCATTGGTGATATGCGGCTGGTCGATGTAAAGCCCATGCACTGCAAAATCGTGTTGAATCGCATGGAGGCAAAATATGCCGGTTCCACGATCCGGCAGGCATATATCGCCATGGGCAGTATGTTCAAATCGGCCAAGATGAACCAAATGATTGATTCCCACCCGATGGATGGAGTGCGATACACAAAACCCGTGCGGGCCGTGGATGATATCCACTATCTTACGGTTGAAGAACAGGAGAAATTTTTAGACGCTGCCCGAAGCTCTCACAATTTCTACCAATACGCACTCATTCTGGAAACTGGCCTACGCACAGGCGAGATGATTGGGTTGACCTGGGACGCCATCGACTGGGAAAAACGGACTCTAACAGTCAATAAAACGCTTGAGTTCAGGCACAATCAAAAAGATTGGCGAGCCGGGCCACCTAAAACCGTGTCCAGCTATCGAACCATCCCTTTGACCACCCGTGCATACGATATTCTGAAAGCCGTCTATGCCACCCGGGATTTCCGCAAGCAATCGCCGATGTTATCCCAGACTTTAACTTACATTGATCGGCGAACCGGGAAGGAAATGACATTTTTCTTGGGAGATCTGGTTTTTCTGAATTATCGAACTGGCGAACCTTCAAAAAACAGCAGTTATGATACCCACCTCTATAAACTCTGCGATGAGAACGGAATTGAACGATTCTGCATGCACGCTCTTCGCCATACCTATGCCACCCGGGCTATCGAGCGCGGGATGCCGCCCAAGACACTCCAGAAACTTTTGGGCCATGCAAGCATCAAGACTACCATGGATCGGTATGTTCATGTAACGGATGAATCCCTGGTAGCAGGTGTCCGGCAATTTGAGCAAGGTCAGCAGACAATTACCCCCTCAGAACAGGGTGAGAGGAATGGAAACAGCAAAAACCCTGACAGCGCGGCCTAAAAAAGCGAAAAATGGTGTAAAAATGGTGTAGAAACACTCGCCAGAAAATCGCAAAACCGCGTAACTAAGCCAAAAATTAAGGAGATAGATCGAACTATGAAATTAGGTATCGTGGGCCTTCCAAACGTAGGCAAAAGCACCCTGTTCAACGCCATCACCAGCACAAAAAACGCGGCGGCGGCCAACTATCCGTTCTGCACCATCGACCCCAACACCGGCATTGTGCCTGTGCCGGACGCCCGGCTGGACAAGCTGGCGGAGATTTGGGATACCAATAAAAAAACGCCCGCCATTGTGGAGTTCGTGGACATTGCGGGCCTTGTGAAGGGCGCGTCCCAGGGCGAGGGCCTGGGCAACAAGTTCCTGGGCAACATCCGGGAGTGCGACGCCATCGTCCATGTGGTGCGCTGCTTTGACGGCACCGACATCGTGCACGTGGAGGGCAGCGTGGACCCCCTGCGGGACATTGAGACCATCGACACGGAGCTGATCCTCAGCGACCTGGAAGTGGTGTCGAACCGGGCCGCCCGCTTTGCCAAAGCCGCCAAGACCGGCGACAAAAAGGCCGCCGCTTCCGCCGCCTGGCTGAACGCGCTGGCCGAGCATCTGGGCCAGGGCAAAAACGCCCGCACCTTTGCCTTTGACGACAGCGACGACGACCAGGCCCTGCAGCTGCGGGAGATGGGCCTTTTGACGGCAAAGCCCGTGATCTACGCCGCCAACATGAGCGAAGACGATTTGATGAGCGGCATGGAGGACAACCCCCACTACCAGACGGTGAAGAAGCTGGCCGCGGAAGAGGGCGCCGAGTGCATTCCCATCTGCGCCAAGACCGAAGAGGACATTGCCGACTACACCCCCAAGGAGAAAAAAGAGTTTCTGGCGGAGATGGGCATCGAGGCCACGGGCCTGGACAACCTGATCAAGGCCAGCTACAGCCTGCTGGGGCTCATCAGCTTTTTGACCGACGGCAAGAAGGAGTGCCGCGCCTGGACCATTCGCCGGGGCACCAAAGCGCCCCAGGCCGCGGGCAAGATCCACTCGGATTTCGAGCGCGGATTCATCCGGGCGTCGGTGGTGAAGTACGACGATCTGGCCGCCTGTGACTTCAGCATGGCCAACGTGAAGGCCAAGGGCCTGCAGCGCACCGAGGGCAAGGAGTACGTGGTACAGGACGGCGACATCATCGAATTTTTGTTCAACGTATAACGGAGGGCGCGAACATGGAGAAGATCGGCCTTTTGGGCGCCATGCCCCAGGAAATCGAACTGCTGTGCCGCCGGCTGAATGACCGCAGCCAGCGGGAGTGCGGCGGCATCACGTTCTACGAGGGCACGCTGGACGGGCGGCCCGTGGCGCTGTGCTGCGCGGGCATGGGCAAGGCCCAGGCGGCGGCCGCGGTGCAGCTGCTGGTGACGGTGTTCGGCGCCACGGCCATTGTGTTTTCGGGCATTGCCGGAAACATGTCCACCCGGGTGGGCATCGGGGACGTGGTCATCGGCGGAACGGTGGTCTATCACGACGGTGAACCCCGGATGTTTGCGGAGAGCTATCCGCATCTGGAAGAATTTCATTCGGACGCGCGCCTGGTGCGGGCGGCTGAGCGCGCCTGTGCCAAGGCCGGCGTAAAGTGCCTGGTGGGCCGCATTGCCACCGGCGACTGCTTTGTGGGCGACAGCGTTACCAAGAACGCCATTGCGGCCAAGTGCGCCCCGGACTGCGTGGAGATGGAAGGCGCGGCCGTGGCACACATTGCGGCCAAAAACGACGTGCCGTTCGTCATTCTGCGCGCCATGAGCGACAACGCCGACGAGGACGCGTTCCAGACGCTGGTGGTCAAGCAGTTTGACGTGGGCGAGTACTGCGACCGGGCGGCCCACATCTGCGCCGCGCTGATCGAGAACCTGTAAAATTCTCGAAAACCAACATTTTCATGTTGTATTTTTTTTGTGAAAAGTCGTATGATGGAATCGGAGCGGGGATTTTCCTGCTCCGATTTTTCCGGAAAGGACGGAGTTGCCAATGTGGCAGGCAGAAAACCGCGCCCTGTTCGCCCAATGTCTGGACGGGCTGGCCGCGGACCCTTATGTGAGGCAGATGGAGCCCATTCAGCAGCACGCTCAGGGCGTCAGCTGCTATGACCATTGTCTGTTTGTTTCGTACCTGGCGTTCAGCCTGTGCCGGATCACCGGCCTGGACTACCGGGTGGCGGCCCGGGGCGGCATGCTGCATGATCTGTACTTACAGAACTGGGCGCAGACCAACGTAAACCGGCTGCGCCGGCTGTGGCTTCATCCGCACATGGCCCTGGCCAACGCGCGCCGCTTTGGGCTGAGCCCCAAGGAGGAGAACATCATCCAGAGCCATATGTGGCCCGTGGGCCGCACGCTGCCCCGAAGTTGGGAGAGCGTGATGGTCAACCTGGCCGACAAGGCCGCCGCAACGGTGGAGATGCTGCATCTGGTGCGTCTGCTGGGCGTACAGAGAAATCTGGAGCTGCTGAAGCAGGCGTAAACATTCGGATCAACAAAACAAAAAGGGGCCGGTCCGGCATTCTGCCGGGCCGGCCCCTTCGTATTGGGAGCGTTTTTACTATTCGTTATAAAAATTGTTTTAATTCCCCAAGGTATTCATTCTCCGCATGCTGCAGGCGCTGGGCCAGCGCCACCGCACCGGGGTTTGCGTCCGGGTTTGATTTGATGGCTTTGGTCATATCGGTCACGCCCATCTGCGCGCCCTGAATGAGCATGTCCGCCAGCTTCTGCGAAGAGGGGTCGGCCATGGTCTTCATGGCAATGCCCATGTGCGCGCCCCACTTGGTCAGCTTGCTCTGGGTTTTGGCGGCCTGCCCTTCCACCGCCAGCATGGCGTGCGCCCGCCGGGCCACGTCCTCATAGGTGGCCAGTTCCTTGTGAAGATGGTCCTTCATCTGGTTTTCCTTGGCCACGCTCAGCAGCTGATGGGCTGTTGTGCGGCCCACCTCCGCGTTTTTCACCACCTGATTCAGCAGGTCAATGGTCTGTTCTTCCATGAAAACATCTCCTTTCCATACACTTTTCCTTATTCTTCCCGCAAACCGGGCGGATATCCCTTGCGAAGGAAACCATATATTGTTATGATGAAAGAATAGGAGGGATTCCATGCAATTTCGGTACAATCCGGACCAGCGCAACCGGGACGCCCGCGCTCTGGCCGCGCTGGATGAGCAGATGCCCGGCGCGCTGCGCTTTTACCAGAAGCGCAACCGGTTTGCCTGGGCCGCATTTCTTCTGCGCTGCGGGGTGGTGCTTTACACCGCCGTCATGTACATTGTTTTGATGGGCGACTACACCAGGGCCGCCAGCACGCTGCTGGGACTGGTGGTGGCCGGGCTGCTGTGCATTCTCATCAGCCGGGGCAACTGGGTCTGGTCGCTGTTTCTTCTGCTGTGGGGCGTGATGGGCCTGCGGGACAGCATTCCCATTTTGACCAGCGCCTCCAACTACGTGCTCTCCTTTGTGGGGCTGGCGGCGCTGGAATGCGCGGTATCGCTGGTCTGGCTGGTGCTTTTTGTGCTGCTGCTGACCGGCGGCGGTCTGCGCTTTGCGCCCGCGGTGGCGCAGGCGCTGAAAAACGGCGTGGCCGAGCCTGCCGCGGCGCCCGCGAAAGAGCCGCAGCCCGAACCCAGGCCGGAACCCGCGCAGGTGGAATCCATTGAGCCGGTGGGCCGGCCTTACCCCGCGGGCAGCGCGGAGGGCCGGATCTCTCTTTTGACCGCGCGCTGGAACGGCCACGCGCTGGTGCTGGACCATTGTGCCGCGGAAACGCGCCTGGTGGTGGACGGATTTGTGCGGTGCCTGCTGCCCGGAACGCGGCGCACCCAGGGGTTCTGCCTGTGTGCCGAGCTGGACGGCGTCCTTCTCCGGGGCATTGTGCTGCCCCGGCCCGGCGGTTACGCCGCGGCGCTGTACGCGGGCAACGACCAGCTGGCCCGTGCCACGCGGCCCTGATCGCAAAAACAAAAGGAACGGTTCCTGCCACGGAACCGTTCCTTTTTTGTATGCGGAGAAATTATTGCAGCAGGCCCGCCTGTGCCATGCGCTGCTGCAAAAGCCGACCCAGTACATAGGCGCAGGCCGCCTTGCAGATGTCGGGCAGGATGAAGGGCGTGACACACCAGGCCAGGCTCTGAACCAGCGTGGTGCCGGTGACCACCATGAACCAGGCGGTGCCGAACCCGTAGCAAAGCAAAAGGCCCACGGCCATGCCCAGCGCGGTCACCACGGGCTTGTCCAGGCGGCGCGCCGCCGCCGTCACGCCCGCAATGGCGATGTAGCCGATCACGTAGCCGCCGGTTTTGCCGAACAGAGCCGCGGGGCCGGCCATCATGCCGGCAAACACCGGAACACCCACCAGGCCCATGGCCATATACACGGTCAGGGAGATCACCGCCCAGCCGGGCGTCATCAGCATGCCCGCCAGGTAAGCGCCCAGCACCGCCAGATTAAAGGGCACCGGCCCGATGGAAAGCTGAATTTGTGACAGCACCGCCGTCACCGCGGCCAGCAGCGCCGCCTGCACCAGATTTCTCGCTTGACTTTTTCTCACAATGAACCTCCCTGTTTGACGCGGATGCTGACCTCGCCAAAGGACAGCTCCTCGGTTTTTCCTTCGCTGTTTTCGATCAAAAGATGGCCGTCCGGCGTGATGGACAGCGCACGGGCCGGCCGCCGGGTGCCGTTCTGGATCACAAAGATCTCCTTGCCGGGCACCAGGTTGTGGGCGATGTAATCTTCCATAAACGGCGTGGCCGGCAGCTGCTCGGCCATGTCCCACAACTCGTTGGCGATCTCGGCGGCGATGCGGCAGCGCTGCACCGGCTCGCCGGGGTCAAAAATGGAGCCGGCCACGTCCCGAATCTCCGGCGGAAAGCCGCCCTCCGGCTCCAGCAGGTTCAGGCCGATGCCCACCACCACATAGTCCACGCCGCCGCTTTCCATATCGGCGGCCGCCTCGGTCAGGATGCCGCAGCATTTTTTTCCGTTCCGGTACAGGTCGTTCACCCATTTGATCTCCAGTTCCCGGCCGCACACCTTCCGGATGGCCCGGTACACCGCCACGGCCGCCGCACTGGTGATGGGCACCGCGCATTCCATGGGAAGCCCGCTGCGCAGCAGCATGGTCAGATACAGCCCGGTGCCCGGGGGCGAGGAGAAGCTGCGCCCTCTTCGGCCGCGGCCGCCGGTCTGCGCGTCGGCCACCACCAGGGTGCCGTGGGGCGCGCCCTGGGCGGCCAGCTCCTTGGCGGTCAGGTTGGTGGAGACCACTTCCCGCTCCACCACCAGCCGGGGCACCGGCCGGGTCAGATACGGCCGCACCCCCTGCTCCGACAGCACCTCGCTGGTACTGCGCATGGTATAGCCCTTGTTGGGCACTGCCTCGATGCTATGCCCCTGCTTCTGCAGTTCCTTGACGGCCTTCCACACCGCCGCCCGGGAGATCCCCAGCCGGTCGGCCAGCGCCTGACCGGAAAACGCCTGCTCCCGATGGGTCTCCAGCAGGCTCAAAATCTCTTCTTTGGTGCTCATGTCCCTCTCTCCTCTGCGGATTCTTCTCTTATTATACGGCCCGCGCGCCAATTGTCAACTATAAAATATTTTTAGGTTTACAATCAATTTAAAAAACACGGTCCCCGAAACAGGGACCGTGCAGAAATTCAGCGAACGGTGACCAGCTCATAGCTGCGGGTGCCCAGGCCGATTTTCTCGCCGTGCTCCACACAACTTTTCCAGTTGGTGTCGGGTGCGCTGTTGCAGAAGTGGTCGTGCAGATCGCAGGCGCCCTCCCGGTGCAGATTTTCGTACAGCTGGCTGCCGGGCAGAACGGGCATCCGGTTGCAGGCATCGGCACAGGCCACGTCCAGCGCCACCGGGTCGAAGCTGGCGAACATGCCCACGTCCGGAATGATGGCCGCGTCGTTTTCGCCGTGGCAGTCGCAGTTGGGCGACACCTGGTTGACGATGTTGACGTAGAAGGCGGGGCGGCCGTCCACCACCGCTTTGGCGTACTCGGCCATTTTGCAGTTCAATTCGTCGTTGGCGTGGTAGTTGTTGTTGGCGATGGCGTCAAAGTTGCATGCGCCGATGCACCGGCCGCAGCCCACGCACTTGTTGTGGTCGATGGAAGCTTTGCGGTTTTCGTCAAAAGAGATGGCGTCATGGGCGCAGTTGCGGGCGCACATGTGGCAGCCGCGGCACAGCTCCTGGTCCACGCTGGGCTTTCCGCCGCAGTGCATTTCCATCTTGCCCGCGCGGGAGCCGCAGCCCATGCCCACGTTCTTGATGGCGCCGCCGAAACCGGTGCTCTCATGGCCCTTGAAATGTGCCAGCGAGATGAACACATCCGCGTCCATCACGGCCCGGCCGATCTTGGCGCTTTTCACATACTCGCCGCCCTGCACGGGGACCTCCACCTCGTCGGTGCCCTTCAGGCCGTCGGCAATGATCACATGGCAGCCGGTGGAGAAGGGCGAAAACCCGTTTTCATACGCGGCGTCCATGTGATCCAGCGCGTTTTTGCGCCGGCCCACATACAGGGTGTTGCAATCGGTCAGGAAGGGCTTTCCGCCCAGGCTTTCCACCACGTCGGCCACGGTTTTGGCAAAGTTGGGGCGCAGGTAGGACAGGTTGCCCGGCTCGCCGAAGTGAATTTTGATGGCAGTGAATTTGTCCTGAAAATCGATCTGCTCGATGCCGGCCCGGCGCATCAGCTTTTCCAGCTTCTGCTGAAGGTTCAGGCCCGGGCGGGCGCGCATATCGGTAAAGTAAACAGTCGCTTTTTCCATGTCAGTGCTCCTTTTTTAAATATCCGCTGTATTCTATCATAGCGAAATCCCGCGCCGCTTTCAAGAAAGGTTCAAAAAAAGCTTGATTTTTTTGCTGATAGCCGATATACTAATACAGTGTCCTGTTAAGGTGCTGGTGTAGCTCAGCTGGTAGAGCAGCTGATTTGTAATCAGCAGGTCGGGGGTTCGAATCCGTCCACCAGCTCCAAAAGCCCGGGTTTTTGCCCGGGCTTTTTCTTATGCCTGCAGCTCCCTGCTCATTTCATACTGTCTGGCAACTTCCTGAAAGCGGAGAGAACGAAGCAATTCCAGCACTTCCGGGTAGGAAGTGTCCACATTTTTGACGATGACCGCGGGGAACTTTGACACCAGGTCCTGAAAAATCTGCCCCAGTGCCGAAAGGTCCCTGTATCCCATCTGGACCACCGCCCCGCTCTCCTGTTCAAAGACACAGAAAGCGGCAATGCCGTCCTGCGCCTGCCGGTACCACACGCGGTAAAGCTGCGGCGTCCGCTTCAGAACCGGCGTTGTATGTTCAAAGCACGGGTCCACACACCGGCAGTTCGCGGCCGGGACCTCAAATTGCGAAAATTCCTGCTCCTGCACCGGAAACGGCAGGGTCTGCGCCGCCTGCCCGTCCCCTTTGAAAACGACGTATTCCCGCCGCGTGGAAAAACCCAGCCTTTGGTACAGCCGGATGGCCCGCCGGTTCTGCTGCAGTACTTCCAGATAGTAGGCCTGCACGTTCTGCCGGGCCAGCTGCTGTTCGGCAAACTGAAACAAACGGGTGAACACCTGTTTTCCCCGGTGCTCCGGCACCACCCCGGTGCCCGCGTCGAACACCGCGTTCTGGCCGTTGTAAACGCTTCTTGTATTGAAAAGGAACCCCACCAGCCGCCCGTTTTGAAACGCGCCGTAGGACTGGGCAAGGTCGACGCCGCTCATTTCCAGACGTTTTTGCAGCTGTGCCGCGCTCAAATCGGCCGAAAAATAATAGTCCGAAAACGCCGCGCGAAAGCACTCTGCGATCTGCTCATAAGAAGTGTGCTCCAAAGTTTGGTATTGGTACATTGTTTTCCACCTCTTCCCGGAAGGATTCCAAGGAGCATGGTACCGCACTTTCGCGCAGAATGCACCTGTGTGCTCCGGGGCAGGACAAAAAGGGGGGAAACTTTTGCAAGAAAGGGTTGACAAAAGTCCCGGCGCCTGTTATTATAATTAAGCACTCTTTTTGAGAGAGCCGCCTGAAAAAAGAATATGGGAGAGTTCCCGAGTGGCCAATGGGGGCAGACTGTAAATCTGTTGCGTCTTCGCTTCGATGGTTCGAATCCATCCTCTCCCACCAGATTATGTGCCTGATTTTACTGTCAGGCACATTTTTCTTAGTATTCATGCGGGTTTGCGGGCTTTTTTCCGTTTCAAAAAAGGATTGGTGTCCCATTACTGTCATCCCCGTTTTTAGAGATATCTGCAAAGCTAAGCGGAGTTTTCACCTGATTTTTCAGGCTGGGAACTCCGCTTTTTTGCGTTTACCACTCTTTTTTCCCGTTGTCGGAACTGTAAAAGTTTTCGGCAGATATATAGATAGATTGACGAAAGCCCCAAATGGGCCAATTTCAAGCCCTCAAGATACAAGGGGGTAGTGCGCCCTTTTTTAGAACCGCTCCGGCTGAATGGCCGGGGCGGTTTTCCGCTTTTCCCCCCTCTCACACTCTCCCCCCTAATACTTTACCAGCTGGGAAAGAACAAGATAACTCTAAGCTCTAACTCAGCAAGAACCTCAAGTTTTCAACAACCAACAAGAAAGGATGAGTAAAACCATGAACATTGGCATCGACCATGGCTATTACGCAATCAAAACCCGGCATTTTTCTTTCCCAGCCGGTATTGCAGAGTATTCCCATGAACCCTACACCTTGCAAAACACACTGGAATTCGGCGGGAAGTTTTATGTCTGCGGAACCGGCAGACAGCCGATCCTGCGTAACAAAATGGAAAACGACAATTACTACCTGCTTACTCTTGCAGCCATCGCCAAGGAAATCAAACAGCGAGGTGGAAAAACGGAGTGTTCGGTGCGCATTGCCGCCGGGCTGCCTTTGGCCGGATTTGGCCGGGAGAAAAAGCCCTTCCGAGAATACCTTCTGCGTTCTTCCCAGCCGGTGTGCTTCAAGTTTGAAGGAATTGCCTACAAAATCACCATCGAGGATGTGAAACTGTTCCCACAAGGCTATTCCGCCATTGCTCTGCATTCGGAACTCATCCAGAATGAGCCTTCTGTTCTTCTCATGGACATCGGCGGCTGGACTGTTGATCTGATGCGGCTGGATAATGGTGTTCCCAATGCGGCTACCTGCCGAAGTCTGGAACTCGGTATGATCCGCTGCATTGATGAAACGAAAGAACAGGTCCGCCGGGATACCGGGCTGTCTGTGACCGACGCTCAGGTGGAGCGTGTTCTGACAGGAAAGCCCTGCAGTATGGATGAGGACGCCCGAAACATTATCCAGAAACAAGGGCGGCTTTACAAAGAGAGCCTTCTTTCGGCAGCTATGGAATCAGGGTTTGACCTGAAAGCCATCCCGGTGGTGATGCTGGGCGGCGGCGCATCGGTAGTCAAGGGCAACGTGAGCGAACAGGACAGCCTGTGTCGGGTTTTTGCCCTGATAGACGACAAGGTAAACGCTGAAGGGTTCGAGAGGATTTTGGGGCAGTTTTCGGGCGGTGTGGGCAAGGCATGAGCAGGCCCCTATTTATGTTCCGCCCCAACCTCCAGAATGAAGAACATCGCAGAGCATGGGAAATTCTGCAGACTGTGCCGGAAGGCCAGAAAAACGCCTTTCTGGTACAGGTGATTCTGGAAAATGCCCAGCGAGAAGAACTGGAAACAATTCTGCGCCGGGTACTGCGGGAAGAACTCAAAGCTGTGCCTTCCCAGCCCATACCACAGCAGGAAGAAGCCATTCCGAAGGAGATGATGGGCTTCCTTGGTTCCCTGTTGAGAGAAGAATAACCCCCACATAGCCTTTATTGGTTGTGACGTTTGTCGAGCCTGCTTTGACTGAAAGGTTGTTGGTCTTGGTAATAGCTTTATCCGGCGGGTTGCAGTATGCTTGTGTTGCCCGAAAGGGAAAGAACGAAAAAAGGAGCGATAGGCGTGGAAACAAAGGGCGTAACCTGCAAAATCCCGCTGGATCTGCATAACCAAATCAGCGAGGAAATCAGGGAAACGGAAAGTACGATGAGCAAATTCATCGAAATGATCATCCGGGAGCATTATGAGAAAGGGGCTAACAGAATTATGGAAAAAGGAAGAACATTAGCATTTCAGGTGAGCGAGGAATTGTTCCAGAGGGTAAAGGAATACCTTGAAAACTATGAGAAAGCCTATCATCGCCGCCTCACCCAAAAAGAATTCGTGATTGGGCTGATCGAACAGGCGCTGGAAGAAGCGGAAGAAGAATTCGAAGCCGCCAGAGCAGCCGAGCACGAGGAACAGGCTGAAAACGGCTGGGAAGCCGCAGAAATCGCTGAAAGCGATGAGGACGAGGAAGTATCCGATGACGAGGAACCAGAGGACTGGGACGAAGAAAATGGCGAAACCGAGGGACTCAGTGCTGATGAAGAAACAACCGGGAGCAGCTGGGAACCTGCAGAAAACACCGAAACCGGTGAGGGCGAGGAAGAACCCAGCGAGGACGATGAGGATACTACACCGGAAAGCTGGAATCAGGATGAGGAAGAAGAAACCGAGCCGGATGACGATACCATAGAATCCGGCGAAACCAATGAAAATGAAGATGAAACCTACGCATAACACAGCCAGCAGCAGCCCGCAGGAAACTGCGGGCTGTTTTCATATATATTTCATTTCACCATGGGAAAGGGGCGATGTCCATTGATTGTGTGTTAGCTTTTAGTATCATACAAGATAAGGGGCGTGATATAGAAAACCATACGATATATTGACCTGTTCTCCGGTATTGGCGGGTTCCGGGAAGGACTCACCCGTGCCGGAGGATTTACCTGTGTAGGACACTGCGAAATCGACAAAAAAGCCAATCAAAGCTATGAAGCCTTGTTCGATACCAAAGGAGAGTGGTTCTGTGAAGATATCCGAAAAGCCGATCCGAGCGATATCCCCGACTTCGAACTCCTGTGCGGAGGTTTTCCCTGTCAGTCTTTTTCGATTGCTGGAAACCGTGGGGGATTTTCCGATCCAAGAGGTACCTTGTTCTTTGAAATTGCCCGGCTGACTGCGGCAAAAAGACCTGCGTATCTGCTGCTTGAAAATGTTCCCGGACTGCTTAATCATGACGGGGGCAGGACATTTGCGGCCATCCTCCATACGCTGGACAGACTGGGGTATGGTTTGGAATGGCAGGTGCTCAACAGCAAAGATTTTGGAGTCCCCCAATCCAGAAAAAGGGTGTATCTTATCGGATATCTTGATGAACGATGCAGAGGAAAAATATTTCCTTTCACCGAAACAGCAGGAATATCTCTTGTACAAATCCTGCCCGGAGCTCAGGGAGAAAGAATCTATTCCACAAAAGGAATAAGCTGTACCCTTGCTGCACAAACGGGTGGATTTGGCGGGAAAACCGGACTGTATGAAGTTGGGCTTCCGATTAAGGAAAACACGAAAAAAGGCTATAAAATGGCGTATCCCGGCGACAGCATCAGTTTGGCGTTTGCCGGACTGAATACCCGCCGCGGCAGAGTTGGCAGAAAAATCGCCCATACCCTCACCACAAACAGCGACCAAGGAACCTTGGAAGCCCGTGCGGTCCTTACCCCGGAAAGGGAAACTGTCCGTCAGAACGGGCGGCGAATCAAATCTGCGGAAGAACCCATGTTCACCCTCACCGCCCAAGACCGCCACGGTGTTTTTTTCGGCGGCCGAATCCGCAGGCTGACTCCAAAAGAATGCCTGCGGCTGCAAGGCTGGCGGGACGAACAGATCGACAGAGTGCTTCCTATTCAATCGGACGCACAGCTCTACAAACAGGCCGGAAACGGCGTTACCGTTACAGTGGTGGAAGCCATCGGCAAACGGTTGGCTTCTGCCCATCGGGAGGTGAATGCCATCGATTGATCTGAAAGACCAATATTTCGGCTGTGAAATTGAGATGACGGGACTCACCCGCCAGCAGGCAGCAGAAGCCGTGGCTTCCCTGTTTGGAACCAACGCTGTCCATTCCCGTTCTTCCCGCACCTATGATCCGTGGGAAGTGACCGATAACGAGGGAAAAACATGGCGGTTTGTTTACGACTCCAGTATCCATGGTTCTCATCGAACCGGGCGGCAGCAGGTTCCAATCGGTGATGGTGACTACAAGGTGGAGATGAATTCCCCAAAACTGGAGTACAGCGAAATGGGAAAACTGCAGGAAGTTGTCCGTACCCTGCGCCATGCAGGAGCTGTTGTCAATGGAAGCTGCGGTATGCACGTTCATGTGGACGCTTCCAAGCATACACCGCAGAGCCTGAAAAACGCCCTTTCCATTATGTATTCCAAAGAGGATATCCTGTTCAAAGCCTTAAATGTAAACGAGAGCCGGGTGGAACGCTGGTGCCAGAAGGTGCGGGAACCCATGCTGGAGAAAATCCGTAAACTTCCAAGCAATACTACCATGGATCGGTTAAGGCGGGAATGGTATGAAGGCTCTGACGGAAGCTACGAGCATTACAACTGGACAAGATACTATGCCTTAAACCTTCATTCTGTGTTTTACCGTGGAACCTTGGAATGGCGCTGTTTTGAAAGCACCCTCCATGCAGGCAAAGTCAGGGCAAACATCACGCTGGCACTGGCGATCTCTGCACAGGCTATTAACCAGAGCCGGACAGTCATGCGGAAAACCGAGATCAGCGAAAACCCTGCCTTTACCTTCCGCACCTTTCTGCTGCGCCTTGGTCTTATTGGACCGGAATACAAAAATGTGCGAGAACATCTGCTTTCAAAGCTTCCCGGCGACAGGGCATGGCGCTACGATAAAGCTCAATACCCCAGCCTGCAGAACCGCCAAAACCATGAACGATAGGAGATGATCAAAACCAAAGAAAAACTTTATTTTGCGTATGGTTCTAATATGAACCTGAATCAGATGGCGTTTCGCTGTCCGGATGCAGAAGTTGTGGAATCCGTCCGGTTAGAGGGATACCGCCTTGCGTTCCGCACCAATGGCGGCGGGAATGGCGTTGCCACCATTCTGCCGGAAGAAGGAAGCTATGTGGACGGCGTCCTTTGGCGTATTTCCGAACGGGACGAACAGCATCTGGATCATTACGAAGGATTTCCCTTTTTATATGGGAAAGAGCCTGTTACAGTGACAAATCAGGACGGAGTCAGACGGGAAATCATGGCCTATACTATGAACAGCCCGTATAAAGACAAACCCGCCATGCCCTCTGTTTCCTATTTGGAAGGTATTCTGAATGGATGCAGACAAAATGGGATCGATACCCAAACTGTAATCGAAGCGGTTCGCTGTACACAGCAGGAACTGCCTCAGAAGGTAGTCCCTCACAAAAAACAGCGCCATCCCAAACACAAAGAAGAACGATAAATTGACTTGCCCCCGTAAGTTGAGAGTTTTCTTTCAGCCTGCGGGGGCATTTTTTATTTTATCCGAAAGGAGAACTTCATGAAAAAATATCTAAAAAGACTTCTGTCTATGATGATGGCAGTGCTTCTTTGCTTTGGTATTGTACCAAGCAATGCTTTTGCCGCTGAATACGAGTATGATGGATATATCTCCATGATCGACTATAACGGCAGAGGATATTCTCTTAGCTCCAGCCTTCCGGCGCCATTTGGCGGATACAGCACAGATAAGTTTACTGAACTGCGAATTAACGATTTAACAGCTTTCCGCACCGCCTATTGCATCCAGCTTGGCGTGGCAACCCATACCGGGATTGGCTATGACCAGTCGGATGATTATGCCGCCCTTACCATGGAACAGAAAGCAATGATCAACACTGCTCTGACCTTGGGATATAACGTGGAAACCGGCACTAAGTACGGCGGGAGCGCCATGGATGAATACATTGCCACCCAAATCCTCATTTGGCTGATTGCCCACGGGCAGCTTGGCACCGGATATGAAAACCAGATCGTGAATGAAATTACTGCCAACAGCCCTGCGGCAAAGACGATCTTTCAGAAGCTGAGGGAAAACGTGGTTACTTATCACACCGTTCCATCCTTTGCCACCGACAATCCCAGTGCGGTCGGCGCATATACACATGACCTCAAATACAATGAGGACACTGGAAAAAATGAAACCACACTGGTGGATGAAAACAATGTTCTCAAAGATTTCTCCGTCAGCTATCCGGGAGTGGATTTTTCCATCAGCGGGAACAAACTTCATGTTTCTACGGATAAAAAGGAATTCGGTACAATCACCGCAGAAAAGGAGCTGCCTTCCTCTATCCCCGGTGTTGTAACAGGCGGCACCAAATACTGGCTGCGTGATGAATACCAGAATGTAGTCACTTTTGACGTCAAAGGCTCCGCTGAACCCGTAAAGTGCTATTTTTCCCTTGAGATCAAGGCGGGTACCCTGCAGCTTGTGAAAACCTCCGAAGATGGCGAGGTTTCCGGCATTCCTTTTCATATTTCCGGGAATGGAATCGAAAAAGACGTGGTGACCGGACCGGACGGAAGCATCCGGGTAGACAATCTCCAAGCTGGAACATACACCGTAACGGAACGTGCCCCGGACAAATATGTCCAGCCTGAATCCAAGCAGGTAACCATCTATCCCGGCCAGACTTCCAGCGTGAGTTTTTCCAATCTTCTGAAGAAATTTACAGTTAAATTGGATAAAGTGGATTCCGAAACCGAGGAAGCACAAGGCGATTCCAGTTTGGATGGCGCTTTATACGGTATGTTCAAAGGGGAAAATCTGCTGGATACCTATACCACAGCAAACGGGGGCAAATTCACCACCAAGGAATACCCCTGCGGATCGGATTATACAATTCGTGAGATTACGCCCAGCGAAGGATACCTGCTGGACGAAACCATCTATCCGGTAGGTGCAGAACCGGGAAATTTCACCTTGGAAAACAACAGCATCCCCATGACCGCTACAGAGGATGTTATCCTCGGCAGCATTGCTATCACCAAGCATACGGACAAACCTGCTGAGAGCAGCGATTCCGATCAGATCGAGCAGCCAGAAGAAGGCGCTCAGTTCCAGATTTATCTGGCCAGCGCAGGCAGCTATGAGAACGCAAAAGAAACCGAGCGTGACCTGCTGACCACCGATTCCTATGGATTTGCCCGTTCAAAGGACCTTCCGTATGGCTTGTATGTGGTGCATCAGACCAAAGGTGCCCAAGGACAGAAATTTGTCCCAGACTTCTCCGTGTTCATTTCTGAGCACGGTAAAACCTATTATTTCATTCTCAATAACCCCACCTTTACCTCGCTCATCCGCTTTGAGAAGAAAGACGCCGAATCCGGCAAAATTATTCCTCTGGCGGGAACAGCAGTCAAAATCCGCAACGCTGATACCGGCGAGTGGGTAGTACAGCATATCAATTACCCCAGCCCCATCGATATCGACACCTTTGTGACGGACTCCACAGGAACCCTTATGCTGCCGGAACCGCTTCCGTTTGGAAATTACGAGCTGTATGAACAGCAGAGTCCATGGGGATATGTTCTTGACAAAGAGCCGGTTCCCTTTGTGGTGGACGGTTCACAGGACGTGGTTACAGTGGAGAAATACAATATCCCGCAAAAGGGAACGATTACAGTCTCCAAAGAGGGCGAAGTATTTAAGTCTGTTGCAGAATCCGGCGGGATGTACCAGCCTCAGTATGAGGTGCAGGGCCAGCCGGGCGCTGTTTATGAAATCACAGCACTGGAAGATGTCGTTACCCCGGACGGAACCGTCCACCTGAAAGCAGGCGAACTGGCGGCTACTTTGACCACCGGAAGTGACGGGACCGCCACCTCGGAACCTTTGTATCTCGGCCGCTATCAGGTGAAGGAAATCACTGCGCCGGATGGCATGGTAATCGATCCTGAACCCAAGGAAGTCGTTTTGTCCTATGCCGGTCAGGAAGTAGAGATCACCTCCGCCAGCATTGGTTTCGTCAATGAACGCCAGAAAGTGGAGATTTCCCTCAAGAAGTTGCTGGAACAGGACGAAACCTTCTCCCTCGGCATGAATGAGGAATGGAAAAACATTACTTTCGGACTGTTCGCTACGGAACAACTGACCGCCTCCGATGGTACCTCCATCCCGGCAGACGGGCTGATGGAAACAATCGGCATTGACGAGAATGGGAATGCCGTATTTACAACCGACATCCCCTGCGGGGCTTCCCTGTATGTACAGGAAATCGGAACCGACGATCACTACATTTTGAGCGACAAAAAATCCCCTGTGGTGTTTGAGTATGCCGGACAGGATGTGGCGAAAGTGGAAATTGAAGCGAACGATGGAGAAGCCATTGAAAATACCTTAAAGCGCGGCAAGGTATCCGGCTGGAAGGTCGATCAGGATGGTTTTGAATTAGGCGGCGCTGTTATCGGCCTGTTCCGTTTTGACGAAACGGAGTTTACCGAAGAAACCGCCCTCATGGTCACCGAGAGCAATGAAATCGGGTACTTTGAGTTTGATAATGTGCCTGCTGGAAACTTCCTCGTGCGTGAAATCGCATCTCCGGAAGCCTTCGTATTGACGGAAGAAATCTTCCCGGTAGAAATCACCGAGGACGGACAGACCATCGAAATCACCATTGAAAACCAGATCATCAAAGGTACCGCCGAAACCATAAAGGTGGACGCCGATTATCCGGACCACAAGCTGTCCGGGGCTGTTTTTGAAGTTTATGCCGATGTGGACAATAATGGTGAATTCAATGCGGATATCGACAAGCTGGCAGGTGAAATGACAGAAACCGAACCGGGCCTCTACCAGATGAAGGATCTTGTTTATAGAAATTACTTCCTGCATGAGAAGGAAGCGCCGGAATTTTTCGAAAAGGATGACGGATATTATCCTTTCTCCATTACTGAGAATGAAGCGATTGTCCGCATCGAAACCGAAGCTGGCGAAGGGTTCCTGAACAAAGCGCAGACCGGTTCCCTAAAGGTGGTAAAGACCGCCGACGATGATAAGGTCGAAGGGCGCACCTTCAAAATCAGCGGTACTGACTTCATGGGCAATGCCTATGAGCAGGAATTCAAAACGGATGAAAACGGTGAAATCAATCTCACTCTCCGTGTGGGAGAATACACCGTATCTGAAGTAGCTGGCGAAGATTCCGAAAAGTATATTCTGCCTGACGATCAGACCGTAGAAATCAAGGCAGGCGAAACAACGACCGTAAAGATGCATAACAAGCTGGTGCCGGAGGTTCCCTCTGTTCCGCAGACCGGCGATAACCCGTGGATGCCTGCCATCCTTGGCACTCTTGCAGGCTTGGCAGTTTTGTCCGGCGGCGCTCTGCTTTTCCTGCGCTATACAGGTAAAAAGCGCAAATCTGCTGATCAGGCCGATGAGGATCAAGGCACAGAAGAATGAAAATCTTTCTAAAAGGATTTTGCATCGGCCTTTTGTGCCTGAGCCTATTGGGACTTCTCTGGTTTTTGGTTCTACAGCCGGGGCTGACCAATGGAGAAGCACAAGCCCTGAAAAAAGAATACGCACAGCCTCTCCCCGGAGCCGAAAGCTCCGGGGTTTTACCGGCTGGGAAAGAACAGCTCGAACCGGAATCCCTTGTGGACCTTCCCGCTTTGCAGACTGAATACCCGGACATCAAAGGCTGGATTTCCATTCCCGGCACCTGTGTGGATTACCCGGTTTTGCAAAGCAGCGCTGACGATCCCGAATACTATCTGCGGCGTACCTACAAGGGAGAATGGCGCACTGCCGGAAGCATCTTTTTTCAATGGGATTGTTCCGCAGAGAGTCAAAATACCGTGGTCTACGGGCACAACATGAATGACGGGACCATGTTCGCTGTTCTTCAAAAGATGACTGATGAAGCCTTCCGCAACGAACACTCCAAAATCCTGCTGCAGACCAGCAATGGACTGCGGGAATATCAAATTGCGGCTGTGCTGAAAACCGATATCACAAAGTTCCGGTTTAACCGCACTGAATTTGCGGATCATGCGGATTTCCTGTCTTTTCAGAAAGAGCTCTTCGCACAGTCATTATACGAATCCCAAACCATCCACGGCGAGGACTGCCGCCTGCTGACGCTCGTCACCTGTTCCTATGAATGGGAAAACGCCCGCACGGTGGTCATCGCCGCAGAAGTGAGGTGAGAATCAATCAATGGAACCAAAAGCAATTATTTTGATCTGTTTATGCGCTGTCATTTTGGGCGGCCTTGTGTTCCTGCATATTCGTAACCGCAGGAAAAAATAGCGTAAGAACCAATCGGACGGGGCGCTGCGGAGCGCTCCGTCCCTATTTTTATCATACTGGAGGGATTGATTGAAAAAACTTGGACTTTTGGATGTGGTAGCCGAACAGCACCGCACCTTTATCTCCAACCTGCGTCTGCTGCCGGAACTCAAATGGGCGGCGCTTGGCGATCTGTACCGCCTGCCGGACAAGGAAAGATACCCTTTAAAGGAATGGGAAGAAGCGGTGTCTTATCTGTTGGGCTGCGAGGTGCATTTTGAAAACTATGAAGCAATCGGGAAAAGCCTCAAGCCCTTTTCCCTGCAAGTGAGGTGATCTGCCGGAATGTGAGTATTGCTTGTAGAACCGGGCAAAGCAGCCCGGCCTGTTGAGATGAAAAACGACCTTCATGAAATGCAGCAAATGGTAGGCGGACCCATTCAGGCACTTTATCCGTGGGAAGAACCGGTTGCTATTGTCTGCAATGACGAAGGAAAAAATATGGGGCTGCCGCTAAACCGTGTGCTGGAGAACTATGACATAATTGCGGGAGCTTTTTTTGTCTGTGGTATTCAGGGAGAAAACTTCTCCAGCCTGACTGAAAAACAAATGCAGAAGTATCAGCAGATGTTTTTAAGCCCTGAGAAATTCATCCAAACACCGGAAGGGCTTTTGTGTATCCGAATAAACCCGGTGGTAAGCCCAAAACCCAAAACCAAAAAGCCCCCGAATCATGAAAGATAAAGGAGAATGCCATGAATCAATTTTATACCGCCGAATCTGTTACGGAAGGGCATCCGGATAAGCTGTGCGACCTCATTGCCGACAGTGTGCTGGACGAATGCCTTTCCCATGACGCCCTCTCCCGTGTGGCCTGCGAAGTGATGGCTACCAGAGGGCAGATCATTGTCGCCGGGGAGATTACCAGCCTGTATGAACCTTCTATCCCTTCGATTGTCCGTTCGGTTCTCAGAAAAGTAGGCTACAATCCGGCCCGTTTTGCCATCCAGTGCCTCATCCATAAGCAAAGCCCGGATATCGCCGCAGGTGTGGACTGTTCGTTAGAGCAGCGAAGAAATGTGGATGGGAGCAGTCCCTCTCTGCAGCTCGGCGCTGGCGATCAGGGAATCATGGTGGGATATGCCTGTTCGGAAACCCCGCAAATGCTTCCTCTGCCGGTTGTGCTGGCACACCGTCTGACCAGCGCTCTCACCATCGCCCGAAAATCCGGTGCAATTCAAGGACTAAGGCCGGACGGGAAAGCACAGGTCACCGTGGAATATGATGAGGATGGAAAACCATTCCGGCTGGATACCGTTGTGCTGTCTGCCCAGCACAGCCCTGAAATCCCTGCCGATGAACTCTGCTTCGAACTGACGGATAAAGTGATTGCCCCTGCTTTGCAGGTCCTGCCACCGGATGAGGATACAAAAATTTTAATCAATCCAGCCGGAAGGTTTGTGCTGGGCGGCCCGGAAGCAGATACCGGTCTCACCGGACGAAAACTCATGGTGGACAGCTTCGGAGTGTTCGCGCCTCACGGCGGCGGTGCTTTTTCCGGTAAGGACGCCACCAAAGTGGATCGCTCCGGCGCATACATGGCCCGATATATTGCTAAAAACCTTGTGGCGGCGGGTTTGTGCGAACGGTGTCAGGTTACACTGGCTTATGCTATTGGGGCAGCCCAACCGGTGATGGTGGAAGTAGATACCTTTAAAACCGGAACGGTCTGCGCCGATGACTGTCTGGCAGATGCGGTAAAACTGGTGTTTGGGTTAACGCCTGCCGAGATTATCGCAAAGCTGGATCTGTTATCACCGAGATATACTGGGACCGCCGCCTATGGACATTTCGGCAGGCCGGAGTTCCCGTGGGAACGCACCGATCAGGCGAAAATCCTGCGGGCGGCTGTCATTTAAGTAAGAAAGGGGGATTCCCATGCCCGGAGTCACCGAAGAACAAATCACCGCTGCCAAACAGATGAGCGCCATTGAGTTTTTGCGGCGTTACCGTCCCGGACAACTGGTGAAAGCCGAAAGCCGGGGTGAGTTCCAGCTGAAAGAACATGACAGCTTTAAAATCAACGAAACCACAAGCCTTTGGCATTGGAAAAGCCGGGATGTCGGCGGCAAAAGCGCCCTTGACTATCTTATTAAGGTTGAGGGGCTGAAATTTGTAGAAGCGGTGCAGACCTTATGCGGGGAAAACCCCAGCTATGTTCCGCCTGTTTCCCAGCCGGAACAGCCGAAGGAATTTCTTTTGCCGCCGGCAGCGGAAAATAACCGCAGGGTGTTTGCCTATCTTTTGAAGCGTGGTATCGACCGCAAGGTCATCGAAGCCTGCATCCGGGCAGGAATCCTCTACGAAAGCGCCGACTACCACAACGCTGTGTTTGTTGGGAAGGACGAAACCGGTACTGCCCGGTATGCTTTTCTGCGTGGTACCTATACACGGGGAAACCCATTCAAGGCAGAGGTGTCCGGCAGCGATAAGCGGTTTTGTTTTTGTCTCCCGCCGAAAAGGGAAAGCAAAAAACTCGCCATATATGAAGCCGCAATAGAGCCACTCGCACATTTAACGCTGGAAGGGACAACAGATAAATGGCGGCTGTCCCTTGGCGGGATTTATGCGCCTGAAGAAGGAACACAGACAAGCCGGGATATGAAAAAACCCATTGCGCTGGACGCTTTTCTCGCCCGTCACCCGGAGATTGAAGAAATCGAAATCTGTACCAATAACGATTTTGCGGGAAGGTGGGCAGCCGATCATATTGAGAAAGCCTATCAGGGCAAGTACCGCATGGTCAGGAATCTTCCGGAAAAAGAAGGCTGCGATTATGCCGACCTGACAAAAGAAAGATACGAAAAACAGGCTGTCCGGCAAAGGGCAGCCTGTTCCCGTTAAAAGGAGGTTTTGCAATAGCGGATAAAGAAATTACACTCAAACTTTACTCTCCATTGACAGGAGATTTCCACGAAAATGAAATAGACGAGTATGGCTGGAACAATGGAGTATCCGATTATCCCACGCTGTTTGATGGTACGGATATGGTCTGCTATGAGGAAAGCATCCGCCCTGCTGTAGAACAGTATACCGGAAACCTCATGTCTTACTTTTATAAACAACGCAATCCCGGAATTAAAGAAAAGGTAATCAGCGCGATTCCTTCGATAGAAATTCGGAACGGAGAATTGATGGGCTGTACAACTGTCGTGCTGAAAGAACCGTTGGCTGACGAAGAAATGGAAGATTTGCAGGATTATCTGCATGGACAGTTTTCCGATGGCTGGGGCGAAGGCTTTGAGCAGCAGGAAATCCAGACTGACGATGGTGTGCTGTATGTTCATTTTGGAGAAGCAGAACCATTTTATTTTGAAGTAGAGCAGATGCAGCCTGCAGAACCCCTGAAAGAGCAGTTACCCCCTCATCGGCCAAAAATGAAATTGGTGGGACAGGACGGAAACATCTTTTCCATCCTCGGCAGAGCTTCCCGGCTGCTGAAGGAAAACGGACAGCCGGATCAGGCAAAGGAGATGTGTGACCGTGTCTACCAGTCCGGGAATTATTACAAAGCGCTTAATATCATTAGCGAATATGTGGAAACGGAATTATCGGAGAAAACTCATACGAAGTCGAAAAACGAAAAGGAACGAGGTGACGCCAGATGAATCAGAAATACGAGATTACCGACATTGTTCACCCGCAGTACCCATGGCTGCACCGTATTCGGGCCTTGCGGGATGTTCGTGAGGATGTCCATGCGGGAGATCTTGGCGGTTTCGTCCAGTCTGAGGAAAATCTCAGTCAGGAAGGGCAGTGCTGGGTTGCGAACAATGCTGTCGCCGCCGAGGAATCCTATATATCCGGTGACGCCATCATGTGGGATTACTCCTGCGCTCGTGGTTGTGCAGTCATTTCCGGAAAAAGCCGAATCGGTGGAGAAGCCATCATAGAAGATCATGCTATCGTAACCTCTGGTTATGTCCATGGAAACGTCCATATATCTGGAAATGCCAAAATCTTTGCGAATGCTGTTACCGGCGGAACCCCTGTAATCATGGAAAAAGCTTCTGTTTACGGGGAGCTTGGCGGCGAGATAGAGGTTCATGAACACGCAGTCATTCTGCCCGGAGTCGTAATTGATAACCCCACCATTGATGTGCTCCACATCCGGCCAGATGAAATTGTGGTGGAACGAAAATTCAAACGTGAGTCACCTGTTATTACTCCTCCTCCCGAATATCAACCGCACCCTCGTGCCTCTAAAAAGCGCAGCCGAGGGGAAGAACGATAAAAAACACTGTAATTTTTTTTTAGAAAGGAAGATGCCTCTGAACGAAACGAAAGAACTGGCTCAAATTGTTGACGAAACCATTCTGCCCATGGAACACAGCGGCGGGGATGGCTGGACGATTCTGCACGGGGATACCCTGCAGGTAATCCGGGCATTCAAGCCGCAGGTGTTCGACGCCATTATTACCGATCCGCCCTACGCTTCGGGCGGGTGGAAGCCAGCCGAGAAAAACCGCACCACCAATCAAAAGTACAGCAGCATGGACAAAGAAAACGCCCTGCCCGATTTTGACGGAGATCAAAAGGATCAGCGAAGCTGGACCAGATGGATGGCTGAATGGCTTTCTGACGCCAGAAAAGCCTGCAAACCAGGAGCGCCGGTTTGTCTGTTCATTGACTGGCGGCAGTATCCTTCTATTACCGACGCTCTGCAGTGGGCTGGATGGATCTGGCGTGGCTGTGCGGTATGGGATAAGATGACCAGCCGCCCCCAGAAAGGACGTTTCCGCCAGCAAAGTGAATACATCGTATGGGGTTCCAATGGTCCTATGCCGGTGAATAGACCGGTTGGCTGTTTGCCCGGTGTGTTCCGTTACGCCAATCCTCAAAACAGAATTCATGTGACGGAAAAGCCCTTGCAGCTCATGCGTGACCTTGTGAAAATCTGTGTACCGGGCGGGAGAATCCTCGATCCCTTCTGCGGAGCCGGAACTACCGTTCTCGCTTCCCGGCTGGAAGGATATGAAGCCGTAGGGATTGAAGTCACCGACGCCTATTATAAGCTGGGTTCCGACCGTGTGCGCTTTGCATTGGAAGCCGATTCGGAAGAAGAAACCTCCGAATAATCTCCAAGGCTATCCACGTGGATAGCCTGCCCCTTTATTCAATATATGAAAAGAAAGGAAATCACTATGGAAAAAGCATTTGCCTATGTGTGCGCCGCACCCGATGCCGCGCCCCGCCTGTTAAAACGCTACTGCCGCAAGATTTATGAACTGGGATATGTCCCGATCTGCCCGAAACTTTCGGACAGCCAGTACCTGCAGATGGAAAATGCCGATGAAAAACGGGAATTTCAAAATATTTCCCGTCAGAAACTGTGCCGATGCCGAATGCTGGTGGTATGCGGCAATGAGATCAGCAACTCCATGTCCGCTGAAATCGGTACAGCCGAAAAGCGAAATATTATCTGTACGACGCTGGAAGGTCTGGCAAAAATCAAGGAATCAGATGAACATGACGGGCTCTGATTCCAGCGTGGTATTTTCCCAGCCGGTGACTGGTTTTGCAAGCATAGCGTTTGGATATCCAAACGCATTTTGGGGAGAACCCCAAACCCCCGGCATCCAGCCGCCCATCGAATATAGAAAGAGGTGAGAAAACTGAATCAGAAACAATATGCTGCATTTGCGGCAAACGCCAAAACACTGGATAGCCTGCGCCGGAACGAGGTGAATTATGTCCCCGGCGTTTTTGAAGTGACAAAGGTCATCGTCTTGGGCAAAGAGGATTTTGAGAAGCTCTCAGAGGACGTCTCCCCGGAATATCCTTTCCTCAAGGATAACCGGGAACTGATGAGCGCCGATCCGGGCGGGCTGTTCCGCTGTCTGATGGTTAGGACCAAAGGAGAACAGGAATATATGCTGATTGCACAGGGGCGAAACAGCCTGTACCTTGGTTATGGAAAGGACTGCCGCAAAGTAAACCTGCAGGATGTACCAATGGAACACCTTGTGCTGGAAGAACCAAAAGCCTATCAGGAACACGCTGTATTTTACCACCGTCCCCATGATCTATCCGATATCAACGGTCAAAATCTAAGACATCCTGCACCAGAGCGCCAGACTGAGTTTCGAGTAGAACAGGTGGTGGTTTTGGCTGATGAAGAATATCGTCAGTTTCAGGAAACCAGATTTTTGCAAGATCAGATTTTCCTGTTTGATTACCAAGACAAGATGTGGTTCGATCCCGGCAGTCTCTGCTGGCACTGTGTACTGGTGAAAGGAGAAAACAGCAGGGACGGAATCCTTGTAGAATCAGAAGGATACTGTTATACCCGAT
This sequence comes from Ruthenibacterium intestinale, assembly GCF_040096265.1. Classification (NCBI taxonomy): domain Bacteria; kingdom Bacillati; phylum Bacillota; class Clostridia; order Eubacteriales; family Oscillospiraceae; genus Ruthenibacterium; species Ruthenibacterium intestinale. The sequence continues at coordinate 64,264 of NZ_JBBMFA010000090.1, read as the reverse complement.
ACGCAGCTTTCGCTCCGGACTGCGGCAAGCTTCGCCTGCAGGATATCCCTGTCCATTACGAATATCCGGCTAAAGCGCCGGAGCAGAAGAAAAGCCGCAAAAGGAAAGTACCGGAGCGTTAAAAAGGAGTCCCTATGAGAAAACGAAATCACATCATCCCTCTTCATTTAAACAAAAAGGAACTGGCGCATCTGGAAACACAGGTGAAACAAAGCGGTCTGCCCCGTGAGGAATTTCTGCGCACCCTCATCATGGGAGCCGAACTGCGTGCAAAACCCTGCGATCACCATGCGGACCTGCTTCACAAAGTGGCAGGGCTTTGCAATAACGCCAATCAGCTTGCCAAGGTTGCGAATACTTATGGCGAAGCCAGCCAGCAGAGCGTGGAGGAAATGACCGTTATCGCCCGCCAGGTTTGGAAAGAAGTAAAGGAGAATTGGTAACCAACCTGCGGTTGGATGCAATTTGCGCACATAGCCAAGATATGAATTCGTCTAAGCTGCCCGCACCGAAAACTCAGAAAGGAGAAAACCGCTATCGCATATACCAGCGTTATCCCCGTCCACCGCCTTGATAACGCCATCGACTATGCTCTCGATGAGAAAAAATCTTCCCGTGCCGAAAACAGAGAATCGTTGGAAGGAGAAATCGATAAGGCTCTCAATAAAGACCAGTCAGAACAGGATCTGTTCCAGTCAGCCATCGGCTGTACCATAGACTCTGCCTTTGAGGATATGTGTCAGATCAAAAAGATATGGCATAAGGAAAAAGGCGTGCAGGGATTCCATCTGGTGCAGAGTTTTGCTCCCGGAGAAATCTCCCCGGAACTGGCGCATCAAATCGGAATGGAATTTGCGGACCGGCTGCTCGGCGGGAAATTTCAGGCGGTGGTCAGTACCCATCTCAACACCAAATGCATCCACAACCATATTGTGTGGAACTCTGTCTCCATGGAAAACGGGAAAAAGTACCGCAGCAATGAAAAAACCTATGTAACTGGGGTGCGGAAGATTTCGGACGAACTGTGCGTAAAGCACCGCCTTTCCGTCATCCATACAGAGAAATCGGAACGGGTAGCCCGTCCTTATGCCCTGTGGCTGGCCGAGCAAAACGGTACCTACACATGGAAAACACCCATCCAGAAAGATATCGAAGAAGCGATTGCCGCTTCCCTCACATGGAAGCAGTTCCTGCGGGTGATGGAAAAACAGGGCTATGCTTTCCGGTTTGACCGCAAGTACGCCACCATGATCCTGCCGGGTACCGGGCGCACCGTTCGTTTTAAAACCTTGGGAAAAAACTACACCCCGGAAGCTATCCAAAACCGCATCCTGTATCCTAAGCCTCCTCACCGGGCTGGGAAACAAACACCTCCTGCCAGCCGCTTCCTTATTCTTCTTGGAGAAAAGCCGCCCCGCAGAATTTCCGGCTTGCGGGCGCTCTACTATTCCTATCTCTACAAGATGGGGGCGCTGCCGAAAAAGCCCCGGTACCCAAGCTTTGCTGTGCGGCAAGATATCCGCAAGCTGGATCAGCGGATAGAACAGGCTGAATTCATTTTCAAAAACCATATTGAGGACCGCGGGCGGCTTCGTGCCATCCGTCAGAAAGCGGAGGATGAAATCGCAGTGCTTCTAAAAGAGCGCCAGAAGCTCTACCGTTATCAGCCAGATTCCCCGCAGATTGGCGTCCTCACAGAGGAACTCAAAAAGCTGCGGCATACCGTCAAGCTGTGCCGGAATATCGAAACCCATTCCATTGAGATGGAACAGCGCCTGCAGGCAGCACAGCAGGAAGAACAGCAGCGGCAGGAAAAGCAGACACAGGAAGAAAAGAACAAACAAACCCGAAATCGGGAAAATCAAAAAAGGAGATGATCCTATCCATAAAATTCCCACAAGAGAACAGGTGGAACTCATCCGCCGACAATATCCTGTCGGAACCCGCATCATCTTAAATCACATGGATGATTCGCAGGCTCCGCCTCCGGGTACAAAAGGCACCGTTGCCTATGTAGACGATATCGGGCAGATCGGAGTGAAATGGGATACCGGTTCCAGCCTGTCCCTGATTCCCGGCGTGGATTCCTTTTCTAAGGAACCTGCGCCGGAAAAAGCAAAACACAAACGCTCCAGCAGCTTGGAACGATGAAAGGAGAATGCTGACTGAACTACGGAAGCGATCCTGCCGACCAGATCGTCCGATTTACCCTTGAAGGGACCGAAGTAGCCCTCAAGCTGTCGGGACTGGCGGCGAAGAATTTTGCGCTGTTTGTTTATGCAGTGCTGAAAGACCAAAAGAAAACCCATGGCAAGACAAGGCTTGTCCGAATGCTTCGTGAGCAGCGCCCGTTTAAGTTTTTTAATCTGCCTGCAACGTACATGAAAGAATTTGTGCGGGAAGCCAAAGGACACGGTCTTTTGTATGTGCCCATCCGTAATAAACAAAAAGGCGATTACATCGAATTGGTGGTATTTGCGGATGACGCCGCTAAGATTCAGCGTATCTATGACAATCTCGGCTTGGATTATGTGAAAGCGGAAGCCGGAGAAGCCATTGTGGAGAAAGCGGTGGAACAGGAGAAGCAAGCTCCTGCCGCTTCCCAACCCGGCAAAACGGAAACTGTCCAAACCGAGCAGGGCGCTGTGGAATTCGAGGTGGGCGGCTTTGAAGATGACTTCAATATCAGTCCTGCCGGGCAGGGTGAAGCCGAAAATTTTACCATTGGCCGGGAGAAGGAATCAAAACCCCCGGCAGCGGAAAAGAGTCCGTCCGAGCCTTCCTTGCCCAGCAAAAACTCTTCGCCCGGCTTAACAAACCGTGAGCAGCCGGAGCAAAAGCCTTCGGTGAAAAAGGAACTGCAGGAGATCAAGCAGGAACAAGTGAAGAAAAAAGAGGAAAAGGCCAAACAGCAGGATCGTCAGCATCCTACTCCGGGCCATTCCCGTAAAAAGAAGAAAAAACAGAAAGGCAGGTAATGCAGTATCGATTTATCAAATTTGATCGGCAGAAAACAGGAAACTCAGCCTCAGCCGGAACAGCAGTACACCAAGGAAGAATATGCCTCCATGAAACAGGCTGAACGTGAGGACGCATGGGCAAAAGTGGATGCTCAGGCACAGGAAGTGTTCAAAGATGACGCTTCCATGAAGGGCTTCTTAGGTTTTATGGCTCAGTGTACCCCGCAGAGTACCCGCAACCTTCTCATCCTATATCATCAGAACAAGGAGATCACCCATCCCCGCACCTTTGATAAATGGAAGGAAGCCGGGCGCTCCATCCGTTCCGGTGAAAAGGGATACACCTTCTTTGCGGATCAGGAATATACCAAAGAGGACGGCACCATAGCGAATGGTTATACCATTACCAAAGCCTATGATATCTCCCAAACCAGAGGTCCACAGCCTCTGCCGCCGCAGAAACATCTGCCGGAAGAAATCATTGCCGCTATGGTAGAACAGAGTCCGGTTCAGCTTGCCATCTCGGATCAGCTTCCTCAAGGGGTACAGGCACAGTATGTTCCCAAACAGCATACGATTTTTGTCCGCAACGGGATGGATGAAACCACCACTATCTGCGCTATCGCACGTGAACAGGCCCATGCCAGCTTCGATACTGTCGGCAGCGGTTACTACCGTCAGGCGTATGCGGCACAGAGCTACTGTGCCGCTTATGTGGTCGCACAGCGGTGCGGGCTGGATACTTCGGCCTTCCGGTTTGACAAGGTATGCGAAAGCTGTGCTCAAATGACCCCGGAAGAAAAGCGTGGTTTCATAAGCGATGTGAAACGGGCGTCTTATTCCATTAACCGGGATATACAGCGCAGTTTTCGGGATTTGGAGCAGACAGTCCAGCCCGATGAGTTTTCGGTAGAAACGCAGAAGCCTGCCAAAACTCCCAAATCCAAATCGGAGAAGGAAACGGAACGATGAGAAAGCGAACCGCCGGAAGTTTTCCGTTTGTTTTCTTTTGTGCGGTAGCTTTCTGTCCGCCGCTGTGGTATGGTGAAGCTGAAGAAAATACAGAGAAAGGCAGGGATATCCTTGGAAAAACAACGTCTCTTTAAGATGGGAATGCTGGAAAAGAATTTTCTGGTCAAGGCGCTCTGCGACGCACAAAAATCATCCGGATCGGAAACCTCCGGCGAGGTGCAGAGCCTTATCAATAAAACCGTCAATGCGCCAAAGGGAAAGCTGTACCTGAGCGACACGGAATTCCAGTATGCGGCGCAGTCTTTAAATGGAATGCGCAACGCTTATCTGTCTGCGGGCAGAAGCAGCGGCGGGATTGACCGTGTTCTCGCAAAGCTCATGAGCAGTAAATATCGAAACGTGCCGGTTCGATAAGATTTAAGGTTACCCGTTACCCCGGAACCTGTGGGAATGGTTTTCCATAGGCTCCGGGGTTTCTTTTTTTATTTTGATCTGAAGAAAGGAAGGATATTTTTTGACTCCATTGTAAAACGAAAGAATCCATGGTGGGTATGGCTTCTGCCATTGCCCATCGTCTGGTGGGCAGCGCTTTTAGTGGCTGGAAGCTGGTCAGATGGAATGAGTCTTGTGGATCTGCTGGGAAAGCTTTCGGCAGCGATGAACAGTCCCTTTTCCATTCATTGGACGGATTATTCTCTTCGGTGCCTGTTTTTCTTTTCCCTTGGGTACGGGGTGATCGCCCTTGTGGTGACCTCCAACCAGAAAAACCGCCGCCGTGGAGAAGAACACGGTTCCGCCAAGTGGGGCGATGTGTTCCAAATCGCCAAGAAATACCGGGATAAAAAGAACCCGAAACAAAATCTCATCTTAACACAGCATTTCCAAATGGGGATGGATGGGTATCGGCACAAGCGCAATACCAATGTGCTTGTGATCGGCGGCTCCGGCGCGGGTAAAAGCCGATCTTATGCTATCCCGAATGCCTTAAACTGCGGCAGCTGTTCTCTGGTTATCTGCGATCCAAAGAGTGAAATCCTGCGAAAAACAGGCGGTGCGCTCAAAGCAAACGGATATGAGGTGCGAGTGTTTGATCTATTAAACCCCGACGCCTCCTTTTGCTATAACCCCCTTGCTTATGTGCGGGATGACAAGGATGTTCTTCGCCTCATCGAAACCCTCATCCAGTCGACTACTCCGCCCGGAGCACAGAGCACGGACCCTTTCTGGACGAAATCCGAAACAGCGCTTTTGCAGGCGCTGGTGCTGTACCTGATGCATGAAGCACCGCCGGAGGAACAGAACTTCGCCATGGTAATGGAAATGCTGGCGGCAGCGGAAGTCCGGGAGGAAGATGAGGAATATGAGTCTCCCTTGGATATCCTTTTCGCAAGGCTTGAAATGCGGGACCCGGAGAGCATTGCCGTGAAGCAATACCATGTCTTTAAGATGGGAGCCGGAAAAACTCTGAAATCTATTTTAATCAGTGTCGGCGTCCGCCTCTCTGCTTTTAATCTGCCACAGATCGCAAGGCTGACCTACACCGACGACCTCCATCTGGAAGAAATGGGCGAAAAGAAGATCGCCCTGTTCTGCTGTATCCCGGACAGTGACAAATCCCTCAACTACCTTGTGGGCATGATTTACGGGCAGCTCATTCAGACACTCTATTTTGTAGCCGACCGCAAATACAAAGGCAGGCTTCCTGTGCCGGTCCATCTGCTGATTGACGAAGCGCCGAATATCGCCCTGCCTACGGATAACTTCCTACCTTGGCTTTCCACCATGCGAAGCCGCAATATCTTCTGCAGCTACATCGCACAGAATATGGCGCAAATCAAGGCATTGTTCAAGGAACAGTGGGAATCGCTGGTGGGCTTGTGTGATGAGTTTCTCTACCTCGGCGGCAACGAGAAGGAAACCCACAAATATGTTTCCGAGCTCATGGGCAAGGAAACATTGGATACCAACACCTATGGTCACAGCCGTGGAAGAAGCGGCAGCTTTAGTGTCAACGACCAGCAGACAGGCCGGGAACTCTTAACGCCCGATGAAGTCCGAATGCTGGATAACCGCAAAGCCATTCTTTTTGTAAGGGGTGAAAGGCCCATGCTGGATGACAAATACGACCTGATGCATCACCCAAACATTCGCCTGACAGAGGATGGCGGCGCTGCGCCCTACGACTACACACATGCGAAGGACGCCGCAGACGATCTCGATTATTCCCCGGACCAGTATGAGGATTTCGAACTGCTGGAACCGGAGGATTTTCTCAAACCATAATAATTTACATGAAATTGGAGGAACGCTTCTGAATAAGTTTCTGAAAAAAATTGGTTCTTTGACGAACCGCAAAAAGGACAATAAACCCACCAATGCTCTGCCGCTTGGTAAAAAGGGACGCCTTGGATTTTCCAGCTATGCCGCTGTAGTATTGTGTGCCTGCTGCCTTTCCACTACTGCCTTTGCAGCCAGCGGCGATCCTCTCGGAGTAGTAAACAACCTTTCCACATTCATTTTCTCCCTGATTCGTGCCATCGGTATGATCCTGCTGGGCTGGGGTGTCGTACAGGTCGGCCTGTCCTTCCAGAGCCATGATCCCTCCCAGCGTTCGCAGGGTTTCCTCACCTTGGCCGGTGGGCTGGTAATCACCTTCGCCAAGGAAATCCTTGACCTTATCACCGCCTGATTTTCTGTTTTCCAGCAAAGGGAGCGTCCGCATTGGGCACTCCCTCATTTTTTCAGATAGGAGGTGACCAGCCGGAAACTGGATCATAGACAACTTAAATTCAGCGCTGGGTACATGGAATGACAAACTGGCTGAAATCTGGACACTGCTTACCCAAGACCCCGCCACTTTCAAGGGCGGCGGGATCTGGCAGGTTATGCTGGATATTAACGGGGCGCTGAAAGCCATTGGGTATGGTTTGCTGGTACTGTTTTTTGCGGTTGGTGTCGTTAAAACCTGCGGCTCTTTTACCGATGTAAAACGCCCGGAACACGCTTTAAAATTGTTCATCCGCTTTGCTTTGGCGAAGGCTGCTGTAACATACGGACTTGATTTGATGCTTGCTGTATTTAAAATCGTACAAGGAATCATTTCCACCATTATTACCCAATCGGGTTTGTCAGGAAGCAGCGGCACCACACTCCCGCAGGAAATCATCGATAAAATCAATAACGTAGGATTTTGGGACAGCATCCCTTTGTGGGCGGTAACCCTTTTAGGCGGTCTGTTTATTACAGTGCTGTCCTTTATCATGATTTTAACGGTTTATTCCCGTATGTTTAAACTCTATATGTACACAGCGCTTGCGCCTATCCCTCTCTCCAGCTTTGCGGGAGAGCCAACCAGCAATGTGGGCAAGAACTTCCTGCGTTCCTATGCCGGGGTATGTTTGGAAGGGGCCATCATCGCCCTTGCCTGTATCATCTTTTCCGTTATGGCGGCTTCTCCGCCAGCGGTCGATCCTAACGTCTCAGCGGTAACCGCCGTATGGAGTTATGTAGGCGAGCTCATTTTTAACCTTTTGGTTTTAGTAGGAGCTGTGCGGATGAGCGACCGGATCGTCAAGGAATTGTTAGGTCTGTAAGGCCGTGAAAGGAGTGAAGCAATATAGAAGTAAAAGTACCAAAGGAAATCCGGGATTATCAGGAGTCCATCTTTTTTGGACTTTCCACCCGACAGTTTATCTGTTCCCTGCTTGCAGTAGGGGTAGCAGTCGGTCTGTATTTTGGTTTGCGCCCGCTGATTGGCAGCGAAGAAGTTGGTTGGATGTGCATTCTTGGAGCAGCTCCATTCGCTGCCTGCGGCTTCTTTAAGTACCATGGGATGACCGCCGAACAAGTGGCATGGGCTTGGTTTAAATCAGAATTTCTGTATCCGAAAAAGCTTGTGTTCAAGTCTGAGAATCTCTACTACGAAGCCTTGAAAGATGCCATTGCAGAGGGCGAAAAGCCGCCACGCAAAAGGAAAAAGCGTAAGTTTCAGCCACCAGCTGGGAAAGAACAGTAACCTTTTTCATTTTTCGCACTGAAAGGAAGGATGCCTATTATCAAAACGCTTGTCAAAGCAACGAAATTAGAGAAAGAAAAATTCACCATCCCGAAGTCCGTACAGGATGCCATCCCTATCCAGCGCATCTGGCCGGATGGGATTTTTCAGGTAGGAAGCAGGTTTTCCAAAACCTTTTCCTTTACCGATATTAACTATCAAATCGCCGGAAAAGAGGACAAGACAGCGATGTTTCTCGATTATTCAGAGCTCCTCAATGCGCTGGATTCCGGAGCCAGCGCCAAGATCACCATCAACAATCGGAAAATCAATAAAGCGGAATTTGAGAAATCCCTGCTGCTTCCTATGAAAGAGGACGGGCTGAACCATTTCCGCAAAGAGTACAACGAGATGCTGCTCTCGAAGGTAACCGGCACCAACAACAGTGTGGTGCAGGACCGTTACATCACCATCACGGTAGCGAAGCGGAATATCGATGAAGCCCGCACCTATTTCTCCCGTGTGGGTACGGATCTGATCACTCATTTGTCCCAGCTTTCCTCTATTGGACGGGAACTGGACGCCGGAACCCGCCTGCAGGTGTTCCGGGATTTCTTTAAGGGCAATGAACCTGCCGCTTTTGCCTTTGATCTCAAGGAACAGATGAAAAAGGGACACAACTTCAAAGATTGGCTTTGCCCGGACAGCATGGAATTCCAGAAAGATCACTTCCGTCTGAACGACCGCTGGGGCAGGGTTTTGTATTTACAGGGGTACGCCAGCTATATCAAGGATTCCATGATTGCTGAACTCTGTGATATGGACCGCAGCCTCATGCTCTCCATTGACATTTTACCTGTTCCCACCGATGAAGCAGTAAGGGAAATCCAGAACAAGCTCTTGGGCGTGGAAACGAATGCGGCAAACTGGCAGCGAAAGCAGAACGCAGCCAATAACTTTTCCGCTGTCCTTCCTTACGACATGGAACAGCAGCGAAAAGAAACCAAGGAAATGCTGGACGATCTGACCAACAGGGATCAAAGAATGATGTTCGGTCTCGTGACCATGGTCCATCTGGCTGATACCAAGGAACAATTGGACAGTGACACAGAAACGATTCTTACAACAGCCAGAAAACATCTGTGCCAGATGAGCGTCCTGCGCTGGCAGCAGAAGGATGGGCTGGATACTGTGCTTCCTTATGGTTTGCGCAGAATCCAAGCCATCCGTACCCTGACCACCGAAAGCACCGCTGTGCTGATTCCTTTCCGAGCACAGGAAATCATGCAGACCGGGGGCATCTACTATGGGCAGAACGCTGTTTCCAAAAACATGATTGTAGCCGACCGCCGCAAGCTCTTAAACGGGAACAGCTTCCGCCTTGGTGTTTCCGGTTCCGGCAAATCCTTCAGTGCCAAAGAAGAAATTGTGAGCATTGCGCTGTCAACCAATGATGATATCCTGATTCTGGATCCGGAGTCTGAATTTGGGTTCTTGGTAGAAGCGCTTGGCGGGGAAATTATTCGGATTTCCGCAGCCTCCAACACCCACCTGAACGCCCTTGATATGGACAAAGCCTACGGTGACGAGCGCAACCCGCTGATTGAAAAATCAGAATTCATTCTCTCGCTGTTCGAGCAGTTAGTAGGGGCAGGCGGTGTGTCTGCCAAAGAGAAATCTATTCTGGACCGCTGCACCTATGATGTGTACCGGGAGTATATGGCAAACAATTATGAGGGTGCAGCTCCCACGCTGAAAGATCTGTACCATTCCCTCTTAAAGCAGCCGGAGCCGGAAGCCAGAGGGCTGGCGCTTTCCTCCGAGCTGTTTATCACCGGCAGTCTCAACACCTTTGCCCAGCACACCAATGTAGACACCAAAGCCCGCATCATCGCCTATGATATCCGTGAATTGGGCGAACAGCTCATGCCCATCGGGATGTTAGTCACCCTCGATGCGATTTTCAACCGTGTGATCCAAAACTGGAAGAAAGGAAAAACCACATGGGTATTTGCCGATGAGTTTTATCTGCTGTTTCGCTACCAGTACAGCGCCGATTTTTTCTACAAGCTGTGGAAGCGTATCCGAAAATATAACGGCCTTGTGACAGGGCTCACGCAGAATGTCGAGGAGCTGCTCCGTTCCGATACTGCCCGCCTGATGCTGGCAAACTCGGAGTTTTTGCTCCTTCTGAACCAGTCCTCCACCGACCGGGATGAACTGGCAAATCTGCTCCATATCTCGGACACCCAGCTTGGCTACATCACCAATGTATCTGCTGGCTGCGGTCTCATCCGCTGTGCTGGCAACATTGTACCGTTTGAAAACAGCTTCCCCCGCAATACCCGTCTGTACCAGCTGATGACCACCAAGCCGGACGAAGCACTGAGGGGGGTGTAAACCTATACATGAAACAACATCGCAGCAGGGAGCCTCCTTTGGCTCCCTGTATCTTTTTTAGGAGGTATGCCATTGAAAGAAGTTAAGACCAAACCGGAAAATGGAAAACCAAGGCTTTTGGATAGTGCCGCCAAAGCCCCAAAAACCGCAATGAAGGATGCATGGCTGAAATCCAAGGAGAAAGCCGTATCGGAATTGAAGGGGACGCCTTTTGCCAGCCAGCAGGGAGAAACCTCCAACGCCCCCGCTAACAGCGCCGGAGATCAAATGCTGTCCGGTATCGAAACCACCGCAAAAAAGAGTGCCAACATTACCTATCGGGGCGGGAAAAAACTGGCGCAGACCACCGCTCGGAAAGTCAAAGAAAAAAGAGAAATTTCCCGTACCCTCTCGGAAGCGAAAAACGCTGGCAGCAAAGCAACGGAGATCACGAAGGATACCGCTTCTAAAATACGGACCAAAAATACCGCTGCCAAGGCGGTCAAAGGAAAACCTCAAAAAGCAGTAAAAACCGCCAGCCGTTCTATGAAAGGTGTGAAGAATAGCGCTAAAGGTATCAAAACTGCCCAGCGCTCGGCAAAGACTGCACAGCAGGCAGCCAAGACAGCGCAGGCCACTGCAAAAGCGGCACAAAAAGCCGCACAGGCCGCCAAGGCTACTGCGAAAGCAACAATTGCAGGAGTTAAAGCGGCGGTCCGTGTAACTATAGCAGCGGTTAAAGCAACCATTGCGGCTGTAAAGGGGTTGATTGCTGCCATCGCTGCCGGAGGTTGGGTAGCTGTAGTGATAATCTTGTTAATTTGTTTGATTGCCCTGATTGTCGGTTCCTGTTTCGGCTTATTTTTCGGTTCGGATTCTACGGGAACCGGCACCAGCGTTACGCAGGCTGTGACAACTTTAAACGGGGAATTTCAGGCACACATTCAAGAAATTGAAGATAGCAATAGCCATAATCGGGTGGAGTTTACTTCAAATGACGGAGTGCTTTCTATCAATTGGGAAGATGTTCTCGCTGTTTTTTCTGCCAAGGTGACCGGTGCGGAAGATGGCACTCAGGTGGCTTCTTTGGATGACACTCAAGTTCAGCAGATGCGGGATATTATGTGGGAGATGAATGCAGTGTCTTCCAGCACCCGTACCGAGAGCCATGAAGTGGAAGTTACCGAAGTAGACGAGGATGGAAAAGAAACTACCCGCACCGAAACGGTAACGGAAACCATTCTGGAAATCTCTCTAACACATAAAACAGCGGAGGAAATGGCGCAGCAGTACAATTTCAATGCAAGGCAGAACGAATACCTTGCCTTAATGTCGGAGCCAGAAAATCAGAATTTGTGGGCAGAACTGCTGGGTGGTTTTAACAGCGGCGGTGGTCAGATCATGAATCCAAATACTGATTGGGAAGGGACCGGGATTTTCCAATGGCCTCTTCCGCAAAGTTATACCATTACCTCATGGTTTGGATACCGTGAGGACCCCTTTACTGGAGAAATTGCCTACCACAGCGGAACCGATATCGGCGCTCCGGGTGGTACACCGATTCTGACAGCGGCAGATGGCACAGTCACCATTGCCAATGCCATCGACACTTGGGGCGGCGGGTATGGATACTATATCAAGATAAACCATAACGATACTTTTGACACCCTGTATGCCCACTGTTCCTCTATCTGCGTGACCGTAGGGCAGGAAGTGAAACAGGGCGAAGTCATCGGTTATGTCGGTACCACCGGCAATTCTACCGGAAACCACCTGCACTTTGAAGTATGGCAGAACGGAGAGCGTACCGATGCGCTTGGATATTTTAAAGCGAAAGAATAAAAATGCTATTCTATTTATAACATCAATTGCGCTGTTCTTGCTTTCATACAGAAATTGTGATAGAATGTAGTTAGTCGTTGCTAACTACATTCTATCACATGACATAATTTCTATTAGAAGGGAGGAGAAACTATGTGTTAACAGAATTTTTGAAAAGTATCCGAGGTGAAAAAGCCTTATGGGAAACAATAATAACAGGTGTGGATGTTTGCAATTTTCGTCTTCAAGGCAATACAAAGGATCCATTTATCCCGATATCCTTACAGCCACTTCACTTTGAAGTTTTCTTTTGTTTTGCAGGTCATGTTGTACTCAAACAACAATGGAATCGTGTGGTTGTTGTAAGAAAGCAGGAAATTCTTTTACTATCTGAGGTATCTTCACTGTATTCCGTCGCATGTACAGCGGATTTGGCAGGAATATTGGTATCCGTAGATGCGACTACGGCAAAAGAGAGTTTATATTCCCTATGTCGTATGATGGGAGACTTAAAATTGAATACTTTTGAAGTAAAAAAATATATGGATAAGCAAGATGGATGTGCTGTTATTCATGGTTCATCTTGGGTTTTTTCTACATTTTCTGAAATAGTCAAAATGGAAGACTTTCAAAAAAGCAGATACTGCGTTTGGAAGTCAGTAGAATTGCTATTTCTGCTAAGTACAGGAACATTGTATCCAAAAGATAAAGATAATCTTAAAATAAGTAAGGTAATAAGAGAAGAGATAAATGAGATTTGCAATTATATGGAGATGCATCTGGATGAAAAAATAACGATTGATTATTTGTGTCACAAATTTTATATATCTCCTACTACATTTAAAAAATATTTTCGCAGTATTCGTGGTCAGCCGGTATATACTTGGCTATCACATAAACGTATGGAAAAAGCCGCTGAACTTCTTCGGTGCTCTTCTATGACTGTACTGGACGTTGCACAGGCAATTGGATACGCAAGTTTAAGTCAATTCAATGTAGCTTTTAAAAGGCACTTTAATTGTACACCCAGACAGTATCGAAATAGGTCTGATTCCATTGGTTTTTGTCTGTTTCCAAAAGAATGATTTAGCTAAAGTTGTTATAATAATTAGACAAAATCTATGAAGGAGGGATCTGGTTGAAACAGCACCGTTTTTGGGCATGGGGAGCCGTGATCTGCCTGCTCATGGTAATGATTACAGGATACAAAAGAAAATAACGGAAAGGAAGATTCTATATGAGTTTATACAATAAATTGGCTCTTTTTGTAGGTGGCACACTTTTCGGATCGGTTGGAATTAAACTGCTGTCCAGCAAAGACGCTAAAAAAGCATATGTTCACGCAACAGCCGCAGGACTGCGTATGAAAGATTATGTCATGGAAACGGTAACGACCGTGCAGGAAAACGCATCGGACATTTTAGCTTCTGCCAAAGATCTGAATGAAGAAAGAGCTGCAAAAGAAGCGGAAGAAGCGGCAGCCGCACAACTTGAAACTTCTGAGGAAGAGTAACAGAAAAGAGCCGTTGATACGGCTCTTTTTTTATGAAGGAGAAGCGACAAATGAAGGCAATTATTTTACACGAAAGCAAAGGGCGTATCCGTTTTCGAATCGGTCAGAAAAAAATGACTTTGCAGGAAGCAGATGTGCTGGAAAATTGGTTTCAAAAGAAATCATGGATCACACAAGTAACTGTCCATGAACGCACCGGGTGTGTGATTCTGCAATACTCCGGGTCACGTAAGGAAGTGCTGGCGGCTATCCGTGAGTTTAACTTGCAGGAAGCGCAATCACAAATCACTTTGCCACTGCACAGCAGCCGTGAATTAAACCGTAAATTTCAGGAAAAGCTGGTCGGAAAAGTGGTACTAAAAGCAGCGTCTATGCTCTTTTTGCCGAAACCATTGCAGATCGCACGAATTGTATGGCATATGCTCCCTTTTTTGAAGAGAGGTATCCACTGTCTTTGGAGAGGAAAACTGAAGGTAGATGTGCTGGATGCACTGTCCATAGGAATTTCCGCATTTCGCAAAGATTTCGGAACAGCAGGAACCGTCATGTTTCTGCTGGAACTGGGCGAACTGTTGGAAGAATGGACCAGAAAAAAATCAATGGAAGACCTTGCTCGCTGTATGGCCCTGAATGTGGATCGGGTATGGCTGAAGACACCGGAATCAGAAATTCTGACAGCAGTATCAGATATCCGCCCAGGTGACAAAATCGTGATTCGTACCGGGAGCATGATTCCTATGGACGGTATCTTAGCCGAGGGGGAAGTCACAGTCAATCAGGCTTCTTTGACTGGAGAGTCTGTACCGGTCGTAAAACACCCGGGAAACACCGTGTATGCCGGTACTGTCATAGAAGAAGGCGAGTGCATACTGGAAGTAAAACAAGCTATGGGTTCCAGCCGATATGATCAAATTGTAACCATGATTGAAAAATCCGAACAGATGAAATCGGCAGCTGAAAGCAAAGCGGCTAACCTTGCAGATAAATTGGTTCCGTATACCTTTGCCGGCAGTATCTTGAGCTTTCTGCTGACACGAAATATCCTGCGGGCCTTGTCGGTACTTATGGTGGATTTCTCCTGTGCGTTAAAATTTTCCATGCCGCTGGCGGTGCTTTCTGCCATGCGGGAAGCCGGAAAAGAACATATCACTGTAAAAGGCGGCAAGTTCTTAGAAGCGGTGGCGGCGGCTGATACCATCATATTTGACAAAACAGGTACATTGACACATGCTTGTCCGAAGGTTACGCAGATCATCACTTTCGGAGAACGAAATGAGTCGGATATGCTGCGCCTTGCGGCCTGTTTAGAGGAACATTTTCCCCATTCTATTGCAAACGCCGTAGTACAAGAAGCGCAGTGCAGAGGGTTATCCCATGAAGAATTTCATTCCAAGGTAGAATACATAGTGGCTCATGGTATTGCCAGTACGGTAAATGAGGAACGGGTATTGATCGGAAGTGCGCACTTCATTTTTGAAGATGAGGGAGTAACTGTTCCGCTAAATGAACAGGAGCGATTTGATCGTCTTCCTGAAGAATATTCTCATTTGTATTTGGCGATTGGCAGAGAGCTTGCAGCAGTGATTTGTATTTCCGATCCGCTGCGCAGGGAAGCTAAAGAAGTATTGACTGCGCTGCGTGCTTTGGGAATTCAAAAAACAGTTATGCTGACAGGCGACAGCTATCGGACGGCATCTACGGTTGCAAACCGCTTAGGGGTTGACGCATTCTGCGCTGAGGTTCTTCCTGCGGATAAAGCAAAATTTGTAGCCGATTTGCGCCAAAAAGGACATATTGTTTTAATGGTCGGAGATGGTATCAACGACTCTCCCGCTCTTTCAGAAGCGGATGCGGGAATTGCCATCAGTGACGGCGCAGCAATTGCCAGAGAAATTGCTGATATTACCATTGCGGCGGACAGCCTTTGGGAGCTTGTTAAGCTGCGTCGTATTGCAATGGCTTTGATGGAGAGAATTCACTCAAATTATCGGTTTGTCATCGGATTTAACGGGACGCTGATAGGCTTGGGATTGGCAGGAATTTTACCTCCCGCAGCATCGGCCGCACTGCACAATCTTTCTACGCTTGGCGTCAGCCTGCGTAGTATGAGTGCTCTGCCGGAACCCAAACAGGATAATGACCGCTGTATATAGCCGGACAACCAAAAGAGAGAAACCTTTGTGTAGTTTCTCTCTTTTTATTCATCCATAAAAAATGCAGAAGCACTTGACATTCAGCTTAAGAGCAACTATAATATAGCAGTGATATATAGCACCGCTATATTTTTTAAGGAGGCGTGTACCATAGATGAGAATCTGACAACTTTGGATCAAATCCATGAGGCGGCAAAAGCGGAGTTTTTGCAAAAAGGCTA
Source organism: Ruthenibacterium intestinale (assembly GCF_040096265.1). NCBI lineage: Bacteria > Bacillati > Bacillota > Clostridia > Eubacteriales > Oscillospiraceae > Ruthenibacterium > Ruthenibacterium intestinale. Next base: position 48,251 of record NZ_JBBMFA010000090.1, on the reverse strand, counting down.
CAAGGACGCTTCCCTGCGGAATATCGTCAAATCTTTGGGCAAGACACTGGGAGCCTTTTACGGTTATTATAAAAGCAAAGAGGAACTTTTTGAGGCTTTGGTGGGCGAACATTATCAATACTTGATTGATCGCTTTAAGGACGCTCAGAAGCAATTTGCCGACCTGCCCCATGAACAGCAGCCGGAAGTGATGGGCGATATATCAGGGGTATGCATGTTTGATATGCTGCATTATGCCTATCAGCATTTAGAGGAATGTAAGCTCATTCTTTGTTGTTCCGAAGGGACCCGCTTTTCTGGGCTGATTGATGAGATGGTGGAAATTGAAGTGGAGGGGACACACGCTTATCAAAGAGTGCTGGCGGAATTAGGCAGACCCTCCCCGCCGCTTGACCCAACTCTGGAGCATATTTTGATCACCGGGATGTTTCATACGTTTTTTGAACTTGTTATCCATGAAATGCCGCTTCCCGATGCGGAAAACTATGTAAAGGAAATGCGGGCCTTTTACACCGCAGGATGGATGAAAATTATGGGGCAATAACGCCCTATAATTTTTGACTTGCAGTTAGCTTAAACTAACTAAATTAGATATAAGAAGGACAAATCATTGTCCTCTGTATCATAAATGAAATGTAAAGGAGGAATTCTCTTGAAAAAACAATCTAATTTATCGCGCCTGCTCACGATTGCGGGAAGTTACCGATATCTGACCTATGCGTCCTGGATCCTCTCCGCAATCAGCGCATTGATCGCACTCGTGCCTTATTATTTTATCTGGCAGGTCATGCGTGAAGTGCTGGAAGTCGCTCCGGATTTCAGCCGTGCGCAGAATCTGACCTACAACGGCTGGATGGCAGTGATGTTTGCGGTCATTGCGGTACTGGTGTACATCGCCGGGCTGATGTGCTCCCATCTGGGCGCATTTCGCATTGCCACCAATTTGCGTTTGCAGTCCATGAACCATATCGTAAAACTCCCCCTGGGATTTGCGGAACATTTTGGCAGCGGTAAGCTGCGCAAAATCGTCAATGAATCCAGCGCTGCTACGGAAACCTATCTGGCACACCAGCTCCCGGACCGTGCGAACGCCCTCGCAACTCCCTGCGGTCTTCTGGTTCTGCTGTTTGTGTTTGACTGGCGGCTGGGTCTTTTGAGTTTGGCGCCGGTACTTCTGGGCTTTCTCATTATGATGGCGATGACCGGAAAGGAAATGCAGCAGAAGATGAAGGAATATCAGAATGCGCTGGATGATATGTCCAATGAAGCGGTAGAGTATGTCCGAGGTATTCCGGTGGTAAAAACCTTTGGCCAGACCATCTTTTCCTTTAAGAAGTTTAAGGATTCAATTGACCGGTACAAGGTGTGGGTGATTGCCTACACCAAGCAGCTGCGCACGCCTATGATGTTCTATACCGCGGCCATTAACGGTGTGTTTGTCTTTTTGATCGCAGGAGCCTTGCTGTTTACGCAGGATCAGGTCACGACAGAATTTTTGCTCAATCTGGTATTCTATATCATCATTACGCCGATCATTTCCGTGACACTCACACGTATTATGTTCCAGAGCGAAAACGCTATGATCGTGGACGATGCTTTACAGCGGATTGACAGCGTTCTGAATTTGGAGCCGCTGAAAGAAACAGCTCATCCCATGCATCCGAAAGACGGCTCTGTAGAGCTTGAACAGGTACATTTCAGCTATAACGGAGAAAAGGATGTTTTGAATGGCATATCTATTTCTATTCCTGCCGGGCAGACAGTCGCTTTTGTGGGACCGTCCGGCGGCGGAAAAACCACGCTGGCAAATCTGATCTCCCGCTTCTTCGATCCTCAAAGCGGTACTGTAAGGGTGGGCGGCGTAGACGTCCGTGATATTCCGAAAGAAGAACTGATGAACACGGTTTCCTTTGTGTTCCAGAACAGCCGGCTGATCAAAGCTTCCATCTTTGAGAATGTGCGTCTGGGTAAACCGGAAGCCACCCGGGAGGAAGTCATGGCTGCCTTAAAAAATGCCCAGTGCGACGATATCCTTGAAAAACTGCCGGATGGTATGGATACGGTGATCGGCACCAAGGGGGTCTATCTTTCCGGCGGCGAGCAGCAGCGGATTGCTATTGCCCGCGTGATGCTGAAAAATACCCCCATCATTATTCTGGATGAAGCCACAGCTTTTGCGGATCCCGACAATGAAACCAGAGTACAGGCGGCTTTTTCCAAACTGTCTCAGGGCAAAACGGTCATTATGATTGCCCACAGGCTTTCCACGGTGGCCGGTGCAGATCGGATTTACGTTGTAAAAGACGGGCAGATCGCAGAGAGCGGTTCCAGCCGTGAGCTGATGGAAAGAGGCGGTCTGTTCGCCCGGATGTGGCAGAACTATCAGACTTCCATTCAGTGGAAGGTACAAAAGGAGGTACAGTAAGATGATCAGACGTCTGCAAAAACGATATGCCTTGTCCGAACAGGGCGCAAAGGATTTAATTAAGGGCTGTTTTGCCTGCGTCCTGCAAAATATCTCTTTCATGTTCCCGGTGGGATTGCTGTACTGCATGGTGAGCGATCTGATGAACGGCGGTGTTCCGGAAAGCCGGCTTCCCTTCTACATTGTCGGCTGTATTCTCTGTGTGGGATTGATCTTGCTGACAACCTACTTCCAGTATAACGCCACCTATTTTGCCACCTATACGGAAAGCGGCGTGCGCCGTATTACGTTGGCGGAGCGGCTGCGGAAAATCCCCCTGTCCTTCTTCGGAAAGAAAGACCTTGCGGATCTTACCAGCACCATTATGGCGGACTGCACCTTTTTAGAGCAGAGCTTTTCCCACTTTATCCCGGAGCTTGCCGGATCCATCATCTCTACGGTCTTGATTGCCGTCAGCCTGTTCTTCTACGATTGGCGTATGGCGCTGGCGGCTCTTTGGGTGATGCCGGTGGCGTTTGCCATTGTAGGTTTTTCTGCAAAGGTACAGGAAGGGTTTAATCAGAAATCCATGGATGCGAAAATGGCCTGCGCGGATGGAATTCAGGAGTGTATTGAAACGGTGCAGGATCTGAAAGCCAACAACGCTGAAAAAGAATACCTCAAAGGGTTGGAAAAGAAGATCCGCGCGGTGGAACACCGCTCCATTCTCAATGAGTTCGGTTTGGCGGCATTTGTAGTATCCGCATCCCTTGTGTTAAAGCTTGGGATTGCCACGGTTGCGCTTGCAGGCTCCGTTTTGCTGATGCAGGGTAGTTTGGATATTTTGACCTTCTTCCTGTTCCTGCTGGTGGTTTCCCGGCTCTATGATCCCTTGCAGGGTGCGCTGCAGAATCTGGCGGCGGTAATTTCCACCCGGACAAATATCGCCCGTATGAATGAAATCCTTGACCATCCCATTCAGCAGGGCAAAACCAGCCTTTCCAATCAGGGGTATGACATTACCTTTGACCATGTTGGGTTTGCCTACAACACCGGAGAAACAGTATTAAAGGATGTCAGCTTTACTGCCAAACAGGGGGAAGTGACCGCACTGGTGGGTCCCTCCGGCGGCGGTAAAACAACAGTGTCCCGTCTGGCAGCCCGGTTTTGGGATGTGAGCCGGGGAAAAATTACGGTAGGCGGTATGGATGTCTCAAAAGTGGATCCGGAAACGCTGCTTTCTCTTTATTCCATTGTGTTTCAGGATGTTACCCTGTTTGACAACACCATACTGGAAAATATCCGTATCGGTAACAAAGACGCCACAGATGAGGAGGTTCTGGCTGCGGCACGGCTTGCCAATGTGGATGAATTTGCCGAGAAGCTTCCTGATAAATGGAATACTAACATAGGCGAAAACGGTTGTGAGCTCTCCGGCGGAGAACGCCAGCGGATTTCCATTGCCCGTGCCTTCTTAAAGAACGCGCCGATCATCCTTCTTGACGAAGCTACAGCCTCTCTGGATGTGGAGAATGAAACGCTGATACAGACAGCTCTGTCACGGCTGATCAAAGACAAAACTGTTCTGGTGATCGCACACCGGATGCGCACGGTAGCCGGTGCGGATAAAATCGTCGTGCTTTCCGATGGTATGGTGGCGGAAGAGGGCGATCCGGATACCCTGCTCCAGCAAGACGGTATCTATACCCGCATGGTAAAATTACAGACAGAAAGCCAGAACTGGACGCTGGCATAGTGTGATTTTCTGTTGCGGGCATAAACCAGATGTTAGGCAAATGCCGCACGCAAAACATTACTATTTTTGAGTGTGGCTTTGTCTATATCTGGAAACACTTTAGTACAGTATCTTGACAAAATGATGTATGGTATGGTAAAATCAATCAGTTAGAGTTAGCTAACTATTTTTATTTTATTTTGGTTAGCCGGTGCTAACCGCATGGGGATAGAAGAATGCTAAAAGTAACAATGAAAATCGATGGAATGTCCTGTGGAATGTGTGAGGCTCATATAAACGATGCGATCAGAAAAGTATTTTCTGTTAAGAAAGTGACTTCTTCTCACAGAAAAGGGATCACGGAACTGCTTATACAAGACGCCGTTGACACACAGTTACTGAAACATGCTGTGGAAGAATTCGGGTATAAGGTGTTGGATATTCGTTGTGAACCTTATGAAAGACAAGGGTTTTCCCTGTTTAAAAGAAAATAGATGAGGGTGAAAAGACATGCCTTTTGAATTATGGCAGGGGCTGCTGATTCCTTTTGCCGGGACGACGCTCGGCGCAGCCTGCGTCTTTTTTATGCGGAACAATTTGAGTGAACTGGTTCAGCGTGCGCTTACCGGCTTTGCGGCAGGGGTTATGGTGGCGGCTTCCATATGGAGTCTGCTGCTTCCTGCCATGGAACAGGCATCAGACATGGGGCAATGGTCCTTCTTCCCTGCTGTAGCTGGATTCTGGCTTGGTATTTTATTCTTACTGGGATTGGATCGGCTGATCCCGCATCTGCATCGTGGCAGCTCAGAGGCTGAAGGCGTCAAAAGCAGTCTTGGAAAAACAACTATGCTGACTCTGGCAGTAGCACTGCACAATATTCCGGAAGGGATGGCAGTGGGCGCAGTCTATGCCGGGTGGCTCTACGGGGACAGTGGGATCACGCTGGCGGGGGCGCTGGCTCTTTCTCTGGGTATCGCCATTCAGAACTTCCCTGAAGGCGCTATTATATCCATGCCCCTGAAAGCGGAGGGTTTCTCCAAATCCCGCTCATTTCTGTATGGAACGCTGTCCGGTGCGGTAGAACCGATAGGTGCGCTCCTGACCATCCTTCTGGCAGGAATTTTAGTCCCGGTACTGCCCTATGCTCTGAGCTTTGCCGCTGGTGCAATGATTTATGTGGTGGTAGAGGAATTGATTCCGGAGATGTCGGCCGGAAAGCACTCCAATGTGGGAACCATTCTGTTTGCAGTCGGTTTCACTTTGATGATGGTATTGGATGTGGCGTTGGGCTGATACAAAGCTGTTCGAAAAAGGAGGACACAGAATGTCACATTTAGGCGTTGTGGAGGACACACTTTTTGTCCCCATGCTGGGCAGGATTTATGCCAGCGAGCATTGCCCGCAGATCATATATGATAAAAAGGCTTTGGAATTAAAAGAAAAGCTGCCGTCCGACCTGCAGGAAAACGGCAGTCAGAGCCAGTATACCCTGCTGGCTTCAGCGGTGCGGTCTGCTAATATGGACCGTTTCATCCGGTCGTTTTTAAAGCGCAGACCGGACGGTGTGATTGTCCAGCTCGGCTGCGGTCTGGAGACGACCTATTACCGCTGCGATAACGGAAGGACCCGCTGGTATGCCGTTGATTTGCCACACGTCATTGACTACCGGAAGGAACTGCTCCCGCAGTCGGAGCGTGAGACCTATCTTGCTGGAGATGCTTTTACAGAGAATTGGATCAGACAAGTTCGCACGGATTTGCCCGACGCCCCTATCCTTGTTACAGCAGGCGGACTGTTTCACTATTTTGAGGAAGATAAGGTTATTTCCCTGTTTCGTATGCTCAGACAATTCGGAGAAATAGAAGTCGTCTTTGATACTGTGAATAAAAAAGGCATGGCTATGATGCAAAAGAAATACATGAAGCAGGTCGGCCACGCCGATGTGCAGATGTTCTTTTATGTGGATTCAGCAGTGAATTTAGCTGGAAAGATTGGCGGTGGACTTATGGATATGACAGAAGAGCCTTACTACCGTTATATTCCCAAAAACGGCTTAAAACTATCCACCAAGGTCAGTATGGCTGTTTCTGACCGGTTCTGTATGGTGAAGATGATTTGTTTGAATTTATAGTGTTTTCACTTTATACGAATACAATAGCGGAGGGAATTTTAATGTTGGAAAAAGAAAACTTAACGCCGTTTCAAATTCAGCTGCTGCTTTATTACCTGACGGCGGAACCGTCAAAGCGTACGGTAACGGATTCAGCCAGAAGCCTGAATGTGAGTAAATGGGTGGTCACTCGTACGCTGGATACGCTGGAAAAGCTGAATATTGTAGAACGTCTGGAGAATCGCAAAACGGTTTTGACGGTTCCGGGAGTTAAACTGGCAGAAAAGTATCAGAAACAGAGAAAGGTATTAGAAAAATATATGCAGTATCAGGATATCCCTCCTGCACAGATTAAGGAGAATGCCCTTCGAGCATTGGCAGCAAGGTTTTCTGATGAATTTATGGATCGGCTGGCTGAACAGGAAAGCCGGATGCATATCAAAGAAATATTTGCCGGACGCCGAGACTTCCATGGCGGGGATATTTGTAATTACCTCAGTGATGGCAGTTACTATTTTCCGTTCATTATTTACCGGGAACAAATCAAAAATCACAATAACCTTTCCATGGCAAACCGTGGTTTTGAAAATCCGTGTGAAGTCATCGTAAAGGATCATGAAGGACTTGTGTATCTGGCGGCAAAAACCGTATCCGCTCAGTCTATGTCCAGTAAAAATAAAATGGAAGGACGCATCCAGAAGCTGCAATACTTATATGACGGAGAATTCCGTGACGGCGGCATTGACGGGCGTTATGTATTTTTTCCGGTAACGGCACTGCGGTTTATCTCTATGGGAAAAGGCCGGGATACCCTGCTGCATGGAAGCGTATGCCTGAAAATGCAATGCAGTGTTGGGGATATGCATATGCCGGAGAGTACAGCTGTTTTCACCATGTTCATCCATTAAAACAGGCGGATTCAGAAGAAATGAAAAATTTTTTGGAGCAGTTTTGCAACAATGCTGGTTTATCAGTCATGATCGGGGTTTAGACGCTTTTTTAACCCTTCAACAGGCTGTTTGGAGCAGTTTTGCAACAGAAAATCCATTGACAACAAAATGGTAACTGGCTATACTGAATTTGCTTTAAGGAAAATGCGGATTATAAAAGCAGTATATTTTATCATTCGCAGCCCTGTTTGGTCTTTGAGACCGGACAGAAGAGTAACAGGAGAGCAGAGTCAAAAGCAATATGACAACAACGATCCCCCTCTTAAAAACTCCGAAAGGAGCAATTTTTTAGGGGATTAGTTAGCATAACCTAACTCAGACGGATAACCTTTTGCCTCTGCCCGTTTATATCAGGGAAACAAGCGTGTTAACTTGTTCTCCTGACCAGAACATCGCAAAAGGAGGATTGGTGCGCGATATTTTTTATTATGCCGTAGAAACGGCATTATTTTTCACCAAGCGGTTAGATTATGCTAACCGAAACATTGTTTTTATAAATGAATGGAGGTAGACACAATGACAACAACAAAACAGTCATGGTTTAAGCGAAGTTTGGCTGTGCTGCTGGCAATCATGATGGTCATGAGTTTGGGCGTGACTAAACTATGGCCAGTAATATTTTTACCGTAAAAAATCTTTCCTTTTCCTACGGAAAGCAGCAGGTGCTGAACGGATTGGACTTTTCTCTTCACGAGGGGAGAATTACCACATTGATCGGTGCAAACGGATGCGGAAAATCCACATTGTTTAACCTGATGACGAAAAACTTAAAGCCCGATCAGGGGGAAGTGTTTCTGAGAGAGGAAAATATCGCAAATTTGCGTTTAAAAGATTTTGCCAGAGAAGCGGCGATTGTCCATCAATACAATACGGCGCCGCCGGATCTTACGGTCGAAAAGCTTGTGAGCTACGGGCGAACTCCCTATCATACCATGGGGCTTTCATCGGATCCGCAAAAAGATGAAGAAAAAATACAGTGGGCGCTGGAGATCACCCATACAAGCAAGCACAAGGATAAACCGGTAACAGAGCTTTCCGGCGGACAGAAACAGCGGGTGTGGATTGCCATGGCGCTGGCACAGGACACCAAGGTACTGTTTCTCGATGAACCGACCACCTATCTGGATGTCCGTTATCAACTGCAGATTTTAAAACTCATTCAGAAGCTGAACCGGGAGTACGGTATTACCATCGTTATGGTTCTCCATGATATCAACCAGTCGCTGTATTACAGTGACGAAATTGTCGCCATGAAAGATGGCAGGATGATTGCTCACGGTTTACCGGAGGAAATCATTACAAAGGAACTTGTCCAAGAGGTATACGGCGTTGATCTGACCATTCAGTCGGTAGATGGAAAACCTTTTGTTATCCCGGTATAAGGGATAACCCTGAATACATGGAAAGGAGGCATAAGCCGTATGAAACAAAGAAAAACGGTGGAGGATTATCTGAAAGCCGTGTATTTGCTGCAAAAGCAAAACGGCTCCGTACGTGGTGCGGATATTGCAGCAGAGCTTCATGTGTCGCGTCCCACAGTTTCCGTTTCGCTGAAAGAGTTGGAAAAAGAAGGCTATCTTTTCTTAGACGGTGCGCGGGAAGTGCATCTGACAGATAAGGGGCAAACCGTTGCCAGAGAAACTTATGAGCGCCACCAGACCTTCCAGTCCCTTTTAGAAGACCTGGGCGTGGATGGGAAAACTGCGGCGGAGGATGCCTGCCAAATGGAACATGCCGTAAGTCCGAAAAGTTATGAGGCGCTGAGAAGGTGGACAAACAGAAAGAAGGCAAGCGGCTGTGAATAATGCAATGCAATCCCTTTTTTACGGTTTTACATCAGTGCTGCTTGTGATAGCGGTTGCCGCTCTGTGTACAGGCGTTAAGAAAGTGATGAAAAAAATAACAAAAGGCGGACGAAAATATGATGATCAATAAACGGCTCATCGGTACCGTTGCCGAGAGCAAAAAATACATAGCGGGAAATGTAATTCTACAGTGGTGCTCCCTTACGGCGAACATTGCCCTGATGCTCAGTATTTCCCGAATGCTTGCAGAGCTTTTCAGGGGTTCGGCCTCGGTGCAGCTTTTCACAGTGACGGGAATCGTTGTAATTTTGGCGTTGGCAGTCCGGTTTTTCTGCTCCATCGGGGCCGCCAAAATGGGGTACTTCTCCTCCAAAGCAGTCAAAAAGTCTTTGCGTGAGAAGATCTATCAAAAGCTTTTGCGGTTGGGAAGCTCCTACAACGAACAGGTGAAAACTTCGGAAGTGGTGCAGGTGGCGGTGGAAGGCGTCGATCAGCTGGAAACCTATTTCGGCGCGTATCTGCCGCAGTTTTTCTATGCCATGCTGGCGCCGCTCACACTGTTTATCGTACTGTGTTTTGTGAATGTCGCGGCGGCGGTAGTGCTGCTTATCTGCGTGCCGCTGATCCCTGTAGCCATTGCGGCGGTGCAGACCTGGGCCAAAAAACTGCTCTCTAAATACTGGGGACAGTATACGGAATTGGGCGACACTTTCCTTGAAAATTTGCAGGGGCTCACCACTCTCAAAATCTATCAGGCGGATGCGTTTAAACAGCAGGAAATGAACGAGCAGGCGGAAAAATTCCGAAAGATCACCATGAAGGTGCTGACCATGCAGTTAAACTCCATCACCATTATGGACCTGATCGCGTACGGCGGTGCGGCACTGGGCGTCATCATGGCGGTGACCCAGTACCAGAGCGGAGGAGTTTCTCTTGAGGGATGTCTGCTGATTATCCTGCTGGCGGCGGATTTCTTTATTCCCATGCGGCAGCTGGGTTCCTTTTTCCATATTGCCATGAACGGCATGGCGGCCAGCGACAAGATTTTCCGACTGCTGGATTTAGAAGAAACCAAGCCGGAAATCACCGAAAGCTTTCCTTCGGGACACACCATCCGCTGTTCCGGTCTCTCCTTCTCCTATGAGCCGGACCGGGAGATCCTCCATAGCGTTGATCTTACCTTCCCGCAGGGCAGCTTTACGGCGCTGGTGGGAGAAAGCGGCTGCGGTAAATCCACACTGGCTTCGATCCTGATGGGAAGAAACAAAGGATATACCGGAAGCGTTTCGGTGGGCGGCGTGCCCCTTTCCTCCATTCAGGAAGAAAGCCTTCTGCGAAACATCACCTATATCAGCCACCAAAGCTACCTGTTCAAGGGCACGGTGCGGGAGAACCTGCTTATGGGAAAACCCGGCGCTTCCGATGAAGAACTGTGGGCAGTGCTTTCCCGGGTAAACCTCGCAGAATTTTTAAAAGCGGAACAGGGGCTGGATACCCGGCTTTTGGAAAAAGCGTCCAATCTTTCGGGCGGGCAGTGCCAGCGGCTGGCGCTTGCAAGGGCGCTTTTGCATGACAGCCCTGTCTATATTTTTGATGAAGCCACCTCCAACATCGATGTGGAGAGCGAAAACGATATTATGCGTGAAATTCATGAACTGGCAAAAAGCAAAACGGTAATCCTCGTTTCCCACCGGCTTGCCAATGTAGTGGGCGCCGACCATATTTATGTGCTGGATCACGGAATCGTTGCGGAAAGCGGTTCACATGAGGAATTACTTGCCCACCACGGCCTGTATGAACGGCTGTGGAGTGCCCAGCAGACATTAGAGCAATTTGGAAAGGAGCGTGCAAGCGTATGAAAAAGCGAAGCGGATTTGCTGTGATGGCACGGCTGATCGGGCTGGTAAAACCTCTGAGCGGCTATATGTCACTGGCTGTTTTGATGGGGCTCGTCGGGCATTTGTGCGCCGCCTTTATCACCATTTTCGGCGGATACGGTGTGCTGGCAGCCCTTCGGTTTGAAGTACCTTTTACTCTGACAACGGTTTTTATTTCCGTTCTTGTCTTCGCCCTTCTCCGGGGATTTTTGCGGTATGCGGAGCAGGCGTGCAACCACTTTATCGCATTTAAATTACTGGCACTTTTGCGCGACCGGGTGTTCCGCGCACTGAGAAAGCTCTGCCCGGCAAAGCTGGAAGGCCGGGACAAGGGGGATCTGATCTCGGTGATCACCTCCGATATTGAACTGCTGGAGGTGTTTTATGCTCACACCATCTCACCGGCTGCCATCGCGCTGTTGTTTACCATTGTCATGTGCCTGTTCATCGGCTCGTTTCACTGGATCCTGGGCGTGATTGCGCTGGCGGCCTATCTGATCGTGGGAATCGTGATTCCAATTGTGATATCCAGATGCAGCGGGGATGACGGACTGCGTTTCCGCACCAGATCCGGTGAGCTTTCGGGCTTTGTGCTGGACAGCCTGCGGGGGCTTTCCGAAATCCTCCAGTATGGACAGGGAAAAAAGCGCCTTTCCAAAATGAATGAAAAGACGGATGAACTCTCCCGAGACGAAGAAAAGATGAAACGCACTGCCGGGCGAAATACAGCGGTTACCAATACGGTGGTGTTAACATTTGATCTTATCATGCTATTTGCTTCGGCCTTGCTGTACCAAAGCGGCGCAGTGGATTTTGACGGCGTTTTGATCCCTACGCTGGCGCTGTTTTCTTCCTTTGGTCCCGTGATTGCTCTGGCGGCGTTGGGCAGCACCCTGCAGAACACCTTTGCGGCAGGCAATCGAGTACTGGATATTCTGGACGAAACGCCGGTAGTAGAGGAAATCACCGGGAAACCGGAAATCACATTCTCCGGCGCAAAAGCGGAGCAGGTTTCCTTCTCTTACGGGAATGAAACCATTCTTTCGGATGTATCGGTGACAATTCCGGAAAATGCGGTAGTAGGAATTGTGGGCAGAAGCGGAAGCGGAAAATCCACCCTGTTAAAGCTTCTGATGCGGTTCTGGAAGGTGCAGGAAGGCAGCGTGGAGCTTTCTGGCCGATCGGTGGAAGAGATCAACACCAAAAATCTGCGCGATCTGGAGAGCTTTGTGACGCAGGAGACCCAGCTCTTCCACGACAGCATCAAAAACAACCTGCGGATCGCCAAGCTGACCGCCACCGACGAAGAGATTGAAACCGCCTGCAAAAAGGCCTCCGTTCACGATTTTATTATGACCCTTCCCAAAGGCTACGACACGCCGGTGGGCGAACTCGGCGATACTCTTTCCGGCGGCGAACGGCAACGTCTGGGGCTCGCAAGAGCATTTTTACACGACGCACCCTTCCTGCTGTTGGATGAACCAACCAGCAATCTGGACAGCTTAAACGAAGCGGTGATCTTAAAATCCCTGCGGGAAGAACGGGCGGGCAAAACCGTGGTGCTGGTTTCCCACCGGCAGTCTACCATGCGCATCGCTGATACCGTCTATTCGGTGGAACACGGGAGGATGAGCTGATGAAAAGTACAGCCGATAAGCGGGAACGGGAAAAGCGGATGGTATCGGAAATGATTGCCCTGTACTGCCGCAAAAAACACCACACCAAAGGCGGACTTTGTCCCGAATGTGCAGATCTGGAAGCCTATGCCAGGATGAGAAGCGACAAGTGTCCGTTTATGGAGACGAAAACCTTCTGTTCCAACTGTAAGGTACATTGCTACAAACCGGTCATGCGGGAGAAAATCCGGGAAGTCATGCGTTTTTCCGGGCCCAGAATGCTGTTTTCCCATCCTGTGATGGCGGTTTCCCATGTGATCGAATCGAAAAAAGAGAAAAAACGACTGGAGGAATCAAGGTGAAAATAAAGAAGCTTTTATATGTGATTTTAGGCTGTATCGGTTTGGCTCTCGGAGCCGTGGGGGCTGTATTGCCGCTTCTTCCGGCGTTTCCGTTTTTGCTTTTGGCGGCGTTTTGCTTTGCCAAAAGCTCTGAAAAACTGCACCGTTGGTTTACGGGAACAAAGCTGTATAAAAACAATCTGGAAAGCTATGTAAAAGGACAGGGCATGACGTGGAAGACCAAAATCCGGATTATGATTACCGTGACGGTTCTAATGTCGATCGGCTTTATTATGATGCATGCTGTTCCGGTGGGAAGGATCGTTCTGGCTTGTGTTTGGGTATTCCATATCCTTTACTTTGTTTTCCGGGTAAAGACCATTAAACAAACCAATGGTAATCGCTAACATATGAAATGACTTATCCTGAAGGAGGTTAAGAAAGGAAAGCAAAATACAACTCCTCCAATTAGGGGAGTTGTACCGTGTTTCATTTAGAGATATCGGGTATATATAATTTATGTGCAGTAAGCGCTTTTGTCTACGGACAATTGCGCTTTTTTTATTTTCCATTGAGTAGGTTCTGGCTGAGAATTCACAGCGGCAGAGCGCCGCCCCCGACAATCTGAATTTAAAAAATTTCAGATTGATCGGAGGAAATAACGATGGCTTACAACAAAGCCAAAGCGGAAAAAGAATGGCTCCGCTGGAAAGAAGTAGAAGAAAAGAAACTCAGAGAACTCGGTGTGGATGAGGAAACCATCCAACGCCTGCATACATACGATTGGGCTCAGTTTAATAAGGAACGCCAGTATCTGCAGCGACAGGTGGATTGGTCTCCCTAGTGGAAGCCACGCACGGGCACACTCTGGTGCTTTTTACTTCCTATTCCCTCATGGGCGCTGTGTACAATCAGGTGAAAGATCGACTGTCCTTTCCGCTTATGGAAGTATGGCGGCATTCGCAGGAAGTCATCCATCAGTTCAAGCAGGCGCAGAATGCGGTGCTGTTCGCAGCGGGCTCCTGTTGGGAAGGTGTGGACTTTCCCGGCGATATGGTATCATCGCTTATTATTGTGCGGCTGCCCTTTCCTGTTCCCGATCCATTGAGTGAAGCGGAACGGGAGCAGTATCCCACCTTGCAGGACTATACAGGAACGGCTGGCCGATCAACCCCTGATTTCCGACTTCGACTACGACCTGTTTAGCAGCATAGCAGAGAAAATCCTTATTCAGCCAAATACTTCCGTTCACCTTCAACTGCGAAACGGAAAAGTGATATAGCCTACCGGAAAGGAGCATTTATATGGAGCCACAAGCCCCCATCAGGCAGAAAATCATCAGGGAGATTAAACCCTCCCCAGTGCTGCAGGCCAGAACCCGCAATCACAGGCTAAGGGTAGCGGCTTACTGCCGAGTCAGTACAGAGCAGGAAGAACAGCAGACCAGTATCGAAAACCAAATCACCTATTATGACGATTTGATTCGTTCAAATCCTGAGTGGGAATATGCTGGCGTTTTCTCAGACGATGGCATCAGCGGAACCAGAGATGAGAACCGCCCCGGTTTTATGGAAATGATAAAGCAGTGCAAAAAAGGGAAAATCGACATGATACTGGCAAAGTCGCTATCCAGATTTTCCCGAAATACCCTCCAATGCATTTCGTACATACGAATGCTCAAGGATCGGGGCATTATCATCCGGTTTGAAAAAGAAGGGCTGGACACCTCCCGTGTAACAAGCGAAATATTCTTCACATGGACCAGTGCCTTCGCCCAAGGCGAAAGCGAATCTCTGAGCAACAATGTCAAATGGGGCAAACGAAAAGGGTACAGCCAAGGAAAATTCGCCTTTCCCTATAAGAATATGCTGGGCTATAAAAAAGGAGAGGACGGAGAGCCGGAGATTGTGCCGGAAGAAGCAGAACATATCAAAATGATTTTTAACCTGTTCCTGCTGGGCCGCAGCCTGCGCCAGATCAAGGAAGCCTTGGAACGGCGAAACATACTGACGCCACGGGGGAATACAGAATGGGGATTATCCAGTATTGAACATATCTTGCGGAATGAGAAATACATGGGAGATGTGTTGTTACAAAAAAGCTATACAGTAGATTTTCTTACTAAGAAAAAGAAGAAAAACAACGGAGAGCTCACCCAATATTACATCACTGACAACCACCCAGCTATCATCCCCCGTGAAGATTTCCTAAATGTCCAGCTTGAACTGACCAGAAGAAACAGCAAAAAGAAGGTTTCCCAAAAGAAAACCAAGAGTGCGCTGGGCAAATACTGCAGCAAGTATGCACTTTCCGAAAGGCTGGTTTGCGGGGAATGCGGTTCCATGTATCGCCGGACCACTTGGGTAAAAAAAGGCAAGAAGAAAGTAGTCTGGCGCTGCATCAGCCGATTGGAATTCGGAACAAAATACTGCCAACATTCACCAACCATATCGGAAGAAGCCTTACATCAGGCAATCCTCCAATGTATTCAAAAAGTGGTCGGGGACAAAGAAGATATCCTAAAAAATCTGCGTGATGTTCAAGAAAACATTATCCTGTTTTCCGGGAATCAAATCACACCGCAATCGCTGGAAAAGCAAATAGACAAACTGCAGCAGGAAATGTCTGCCTTAGTTAAAATCATTGCTCAAGGCGGTGACAGTGACTTCTATGCCGCCAAGCTGCGGCAGCTTTCCGAACAGAAAATGGACCTCACCAACCAACTGCAGGAAATCCAGAAAAAGAAAATGGCAGATCAGGCACAGGAATATCAGTACCAACAAGCCCTGCTTTATATCAACAACGAGGAAAACCTGAATCTAACTGAATTTAACGATGACTTTATTCGAAGAATTATTGAACAGGTGACCGTTCTATCCGCTACCCAAATCAGAATACGATTTGTTGGTGGATATGAGCAGGACGCAAACCTGCCATTGAAAAAATAGGTTGCCTGCAAAAAAATAGCACCGATGTCCTCAATCCGGGGGGCATCGGTACTATTTTTTTGTGGGTAACTTTAGTATATAGAGAGAAAAATCACTTTCAAAATTGCAGCGTTTCTGTTATAATGAAAATGAGTAAGTGTACGTTGTAGATTGTTCTTTGAAATAAAAGATTTGTGAAGAAAGGGGGGAAAGCATGAAAGTTCAGCCCCCCCCACAAGTAGGAGATAGATTATTCTTATTCCATCGAGAGGTAATCATTACCAAGACCTATTTAACATTTCACCTTGTCAAAATTCGCTATATAAATGACATTGCTGAATTTTGTATAGACTATCATGCTTTATCTTCCCAGCCTGACTACACAAATTCAATTGGAATAAACAAGCTAAGAGGACGGATATAATGAGCAGTATTATGACATTTATTGAAGGATATATGACTGGAAACGCATGGGAAGAACTCTGTGTAAAATGTTATCGTCTAAGATATCAAAGAGAGCATTATACAGCTATCCCTGCAGTGCAAGGTGGAGATGCTGGTATTGAAGGATTTACTCATAGCGGAATAGTTCATCAGTGCTATTGTCCAGAACGTATATATTCAGATAATGAACTTTATACTCATCAAAGGGACAAGCTAACTGCAGATATCGAAAAATTAATGAATAATGGAGAGCGCCTTAAAAAATTAGGAGTTCCGCCTATTGCTGAATGGCATTTTAATATTCCTGAATATAAAGATCCGAGGATTCTTAGTCATGCGCAATCGAAGCAGCAAGAAGTGTTAACTGCCAAAAAGAAGAATCCTACTTTGTTTGCCTATATTTCTGATGATTTTAAAATACTTGTTAAAGTTGCAGAAGATTTTTCACCGGAAATTAGCAGAATTATTCGTACAAACCTTACTGATATGAAGCTTAATTTAGCTGTTCAACATCAAGAGAAGCCTGATTGGTCAAAATGTGATTCCCAAAAAGTCGCTAATATACGTCGTAAAGTAGGAGCAGTAATGCATGTTGACGAAGATGATCCTGATTTAAACTATGTGATTAATGTTTATATTGATTATTATATAGCTGGACTGGAAATCATGAATAACTTACAACTTCATTTCCCAGAAATATATGAAGATCTCTACAAATTAGAACAGAGCTATAAAAGAGAAGTTTCATTGAAAACTCGGATGAATACTGACCGGCAATTAAATCAAAGTTTATTTAATAATATCCTTAACGAGTTTCAAGAAAAACTCGAAAAAGATTTTTCCAAAATGCTGACACAAGCTTCCGTTGTAGAACTAAAACAAGATTTAGTCGCAAGTTGGTTGGCTGATTGTTCTATGGAATTCAGGAGTGTATAACTAATGGTAAATCAGTTTCCTCTACAAGGTGATATAATTTTTGATGCAAAACCAGATGCGGTACCTTATAACTATCGAATAAGTTATAAGGTTTCTCAGTTGTGTCTTATTATGTACATATGTGGATGGGGAACGTCTTGCTCGCTAATTAAACTTCATATGATATCCTTTGCATTGTTATCACGAAAGAACATGGACAATCTATTAGAGTTTTCTGATAAAACAAATGAATCAGTGGTAGTTAGGTTTGATCCAGCAGTAAATAGAGCACTTACATACGCAGTGGCTTATGGCTTTGTCGTACAACAGCAAAACGGGAATTATAAACTAACAGACCAAGGGAAAAATTTCGCAGAGCGAATTAAATTGGCTGGCGATCTAATGGTGACTGAAATTAGAGAACTTACAGATTTGTCAAAAAGACTTACTGAATCAAGGATTAAGGAACTCACTGAAATTTGGAGGGATAGACATGCTGAGGATTAATAGATTACGTGTTGAAATTAATACTGCAAACGGCATGTATGGAATAGATGAATCTTTTAAAAAAGGGTTAAATTTTGTGGCAAGTAAGGAAAACACTTGCGGAAAAAGTTCTATACTTGCAGCTATATATTATTGCCTTGGTTTTGAGCAGATACTGGGTGGTGTCGCAGGTATTGGTGGGAAGGTATTAACATCTGCTTTTAAAAATACAATTGATGACAATGGAAAATCATGGAATGTTACAGAATCTGGAGCCTATCTTGAAATCAGTAATGGCTCCGAAGAAATAACAGTTTATAGAAGCATTAAAGCAGAAAATAAAGACAATAGACTTATTACTGTATATTTTAGTGAATATGATTTGATTAGTAATCCCAAAAACCAGTCGGAAGATTTTTATGTAAACATTCAGCATGCTGCTACAAGTCAACGAGGATTTCATGCATTTTTAGAGGACTTTTTACATTTAAATCTTCCTTTAGTTCGCACATCTGATGGTAGTGAACGAAAACTTTATTTACAAATCATTTTTTCAGCTATGTTTATTGAACAAAAACATGGCTGGTCTGATATCCTGTCGGGAATGCCCGTATTTGGCATTCGAGAGTCGAAAAAGCGAGTGGTTGAATATATACTTGGTCTCGATACCTTTAAAAACGAAAAAGAGCGAGATCGACTAAATGGTATAAAAACAGACCTTGAAAATAAGTGGGAACAGCTTATCAAAGAAATACAGCGACGTGCTTATTCCGAATCTTGCGATATTGTTAATATCCCCGTGCATCCCTGTGTGCTTTCAGACAAACAGTTTTCGCGTATTGCTATTCTAACAGTTGAGAAAACTACTATAGATGAAAAAAACAATCAATTAAAAACGGAATATGACTCATTGCGTCAATTGAAGCCACGAGTGACTGATAATTTTGAGGCTTTAAATACAGAGCTTTCAGAAACAGAAGCAGCCATTCTCAAATTTGAAGAGATTGTACGTCATCTAATGCAGAAATTATCTGGAATTAGTGAAACAATTCATCGGCTGACTTCTGATCTTCAACTTATTTGTACTGATATTAGAAATAATGAGGATGCAGCCAGATTACAAAAATTTGGTTCGGAAGTTAGTAATGGGCAGATAAGTGCAAATATTTGTCCAACTTGCAAACAGCAAATTCAAGATAATCTTTTAGAAGCTAATCCGTGTAGTGGCTTTATGAGTATTGAAGAAAACATACGGCATCTTAAGGCGCAAAAAAGTATGCTGGAATTTTCTCTCAATAGCCGTAAGAATACTCGTGACGCGCTACAAAAAGAAAAAGATAGCTATGAAAGTAGACTATTAACTTTACGCCGTTTAGCGCAAACCCTTCGGTCAGACCTTTTTACCACAACAGATACCGAAGCATCTGAAGCAATAATTTTAAAAAAGATAGAAATATCGAAACAAATTGAGCAGTTATCAGATTTGCAAGATGCATTTTATTCTTTTCTTGATAATCTAAATGACTTATCGGAAAAGTGGAATGATTATTTAGAGCAGAAAAGTCGTTTGCCGAAGAAGGGGATTTCTGAAATGGATATGAGCAAAATAGCTCTATTGAAATCTCACTTTATTGACAATCTGCGAAGATACCACTATAGTAGCTTATCAAGTTTTGACGGTATAGAAATCTCAGAAGAATCTTTGCTACCAACCATTGATGGATTTGATATGAAATTTGATTCATCTGCAAGTGATGGAATCAGAACAATTTGGGCTTTTACACTGGCTCTTTTACAGGTTTCGATTGAAAAAGACGGAAATCATCCCGGAATTATTATTTTTGATGAACCCGCTCAACAAAGTATAGTTTCAGAAGATATGAACAGCTTTATTCAGTCAGTATCTGAAGTTAGTTCCCAAAGCCAGATAATTATGGCCATAACACTTAATAGTCATGAACTTATTCATATTATTGATGAGTTGGATACCGATAAATATCATAAGCTGGAGATTGCAGATAAAGCATTTAAACGATTTGAAAAAATGGGCTCAAGGGAAGTGTCAGATTAAGTAACTGAAAGGGGCATCTAAAGTGACCACCCCTTCCAACAAGAACGACCGTCGTATCCCGACGGTCGTTTTTGTTTGTGGCTTCGAGAGGATGCGATGAGAACAGCACGGCCCGCCCGCTGGCGGCTGAAAAACTTTTCCAGACGCACATATTTTTCTCCGGACAGGGCACAGTAAACGCAAACCCTGAAAGGAGAAACCGTCATGAACTGGACCCAAAAGGAAAAGAACTTTTTGAAAGATCTGCAAAACGAGGAAAAACTGTGTGTACAGAAATATCACAAAGCCGCTGAGGCTGCCTGTGACCCCACCCTGCGCCAGATGCTGCACAAACTGGAACAGGCCGAGCAGAACCACTGCGACACCGTTGCCCAGATGATGGACGGCAAGGTGCCTGCCCAGGCGGCCAAGGCGCAGAACAGCCGCCTGCCCTCGGAAAAGCAGCTGAAAGCCAACACCACCCGTGCCCAAAAACAGAGCGACGCCTATTTGCTGAGCGATTTGCTGGCCACGGAAAAATATGTTTCCGGCGTGTACAACACCGCCGTGTTCGAGTTTAACGACCCAGCCGCACGCCAGGTGCTGAGCGCGCTTCAGCAACAGGAGCAATGCCACGGAAAAGAACTGGCAGCCTATATGCAGGCCAACGGCATGAGCTGCTGACCGGCTTTTGAACAGGAAACCCCCGCCGCTTCCGTCCGGAAGCGGCGGGGGTTCTTTGTTTTGCGGGGCTCACCGGTCCAGGATCTGCATGAACTCCTCGCCGGTGATGGTCTCTTTTTCGTACAGATAGCGCGCCAGCTCGTCCAGTTTTTCCCGGTTTTCGGTGAGGATGGCGGCGGCCTTTTCGTGCTGTGCCTTCACCAGCGCCACCACCTGCCGGTCGATCTCGGTCTGCGTCTCCGCCGAGCAGGTCAGCGAGGAATCACCGCCCAGATACTGGTTGTTCACCGTCTCCATGGCGACCATGTCAAAGTCCCGGCTCATGCCGTAGCGGGTGACCATGGCGCGGGCCAGCTTGGTGGCCTGCTCGATGTCGTTGGACGCGCCGGTGGACACGGTGCCGAACACGATCTCCTCGGCCGCGCGGCCGCCGGTATAGGTGGCGATCTTATTTTCGATCTCCTCTTTGGTCAGCAGATAATGATTGCCCTCGTCCACCTGCATGGTGTAGCCCAGCGCGCCGGAAGTGCGGGGAATGATGGTGATTTTCTGCACCGGAGCGGAATGATTCTGCCGGGCCGCCACCAGGGCATGGCCGATTTCGTGATAGGCCACGGTCCACTTTTCCTTGTCCGTGAGGATGGCGTTTTTCTTCTGGTAGCCTGCGATGACCACCTCGATGCTCTCCTCCAGATCGGCCTGGCTGGCGCTGCGGCGCCCGCAGCGGACCGCCCGCAGCGCCGCCTCGTTGACGATGTTGGCCAGCTCTGCGCCGGATGCGCCCGAAGCCATGCGGGCGATTTTGTTGAAGTCCACGTCTGCGTCCACCCGCACCTTTTGGGCGTGGACCCGCAGAATGGCCTCGCGCCCCTGCTAATCGGGCAGCTCCACCGGCACACGGCGGTCAAACCGGCCCGGCCGGGTCAGGGCCGGGTCCAGCGATTCGGGACGGTTGGTGGCCGCCAGAATGATGACGCCGGTGTTGCCTTCGAACCCGTCCATATCCGTGAGCAGCTGATTCAGGGTCTGCTCGCGCTCATCGTTGCCGCCCAGCTGGCCGTCACGCTTTTTGCCGATGGCGTCAATTTCGTCAATAAAGACGATGCAGGGCGCTTTTTCTTTTGCCTGCTTGAACAAGTCCCGAACTTTGGAGGCACCCATGCCCACGAACATTTCCACAAATTCTGAACCGGAAATGGAAAAGAACGGGACGTTGGCCTCGCCGGCCACGTCGGAAAACTTGATGCCTTCGGACGATTTGACATAGATTTTCGCGTTGGACTTGCCCAGGCCGAAGGACATGGCGTTGCTGCCCCCCGCCCGGTCCATCATCTTTTTGGAGAGCAGCTGCCCCACGGCGATGAACACCACCAGCGGCAGCACCCAGCTGAGCAGGAACGAGAGAATGGGCGAAGTTTGCTGGATCTCTTCTCCGGAGAAGGGCACGCCCGCTTCATGCAGGCGATTGGTCAGGTCCGGGGCGCTGACCATGGCCGTTTTATACACCCGGGTCTCGTCCTTGTCGGTGAACAGAATGCGGTTGTTCTGCTGCTGGATCTCCAAACGGCCGATCTGCCCTTCTTCGGTCATGGTGAGAAAGGTGCCGTAATCCACCTCCACGATCTGCCGCTGCGTCAGCATGGGCAGCGCCAGCAGGTTGAACAAAAACAGGATCAGCAGCATGATCCCATAATAGAACATCAGCGGTTTTTTGGGTCGTTTTACTTCATTGATCCGGGGTCCTCCTTACCTGCGGCCGCATGCCGCATCTACCTGTGTTTATAGCAGAACGACCCGGTGTTTTCCACTGGCGGATTGGCCCGCGTGTATAAACAGAAAACCCGAAGTGTCAAAAAGTGTGACACTTCGGGAATTTTGTTTATCCAAGAGTGAGCTGTGCAGACAGAAGGCGATAGATGCGGTCCGCCAATGCATCGGGGTCCGTATCCCTGCGGTGCAGGCCGTCCAGCATCAGGCCCACAACGCCGCTGGCGTAAAAACACAGCACTGCGTCGGCATCGGCAGCAGAAAGCATGCGGTCCGGCGCGCGGCGCAGCATCATCTGCGCCAGATAGTCGCTCATGGTGCGCACCAGAAGGCGCTCGATCTCCGCCCGGCGCCGGGAGGCCATCAGACGGTCCACCCAATCCTGGTTTTCCAGCCCCTCCCGCACCAGAGAACGAATGGCGCTCTGCGGGTCCGGCGCGGCCAGGCTGCGGGCAATGCCCTGGGCCAGCACCCTTTTCTGCTGCCATTCCACCACGTCCATAATGTCCTGAAAATGATAGTAAAAGGTCTGCCGGCTGATGCCGCAGCCGTCCACCAGCTCTTTCACCGTGATCTTGTCCAAACTTTTGCGGCGCAAAAGCGCATTCAGCTGGTCGGCGATTTTTTCCTTCATATCCACGGGCACGGATTCTCCTCCTCTCTGTGCTTCATTGTAACAGAACGCGGGGCGGCGCTTCAAGCCCGCGCCCGGGCGTTCTGTGGAACCTTACAAAAATGAAACGCAAAAACTGTGCAAAAAGTGAAAAAAGCAATTCTGCCCGTTGACTTTTGCCGCCTGCGCTGTATAATGTGTGTAATGTTTATCACAGTAAAGCGTTGACGAGGTCCAGTACGTCGGAAACTCCGCGCCAGAGAGCTGCCGGGTGGTGCAAGGCAGCGGCGGGGCCCGCCGGAAACATCCCCTCCGAGCAGCAGGCTCAACCGCCCTTCGGGGCCAAGTAAGCTGTGCCGGCCGGCAGCCGTTATCCTGCCGCCCCGTCGGGTTTGTCCCTGCGGGAGCGAGTGGTCCGGTGTGCACCGGGCAAAAAGAGTGGTACCGCAGAGCGTCTTTTCAGGCCTTTGTCTCTTGGTTCAGGAGACAAAGGCCTTTTTGTTTTGGCTGGCACCGGCCCCGCGGCGGGCCGGGTTCAGAATAGATACCTTGGGAGGAACGAATCATGGAAGTACTGAAAAAAGTAAGCAAATTCGCCGGCAGGTACATGGCGATCATTGTGCTTGCCATTGCGGTGTTGGCCTTTTTTGTGCCGGAGAGCTTTCTCTGGGTGGGAAAGGATTACAACGCCTTTACCCGCATTGTCACGGTAAACAACCTTTTGATGGTGGTCATGTTCGGCATGGGCCTGACGCTGAAGCTGGAGGACTTTAAAGTGGTGTTCTCCCGCCCGAAGGACGTTCTGGTGGGCTGCGCGGCGCAGTTCGTCATTATGCCTCTGCTGGCCTTTCTGCTGACCAAAGTGTTCCCCCTCAGCCCGGAGCTGGCGGTGGGCGTGATCCTGGTGGGCACCTGCCCGGGCGGCACGTCCTCCAACGTGATGACCTTCCTGGCCAAAGGCGACGTGGCCCTGAGCGTGGGCATGACCGCCTGCTCCACGGTGCTGGCGCCCTTCCTGACCCCGGCGCTGACCTATCTGTATGCCCATGAGACCGTGACCGTGAACATGGTGGATATGTTCATGAGCATTGTGAAGATCGTCATCATCCCCATTGCGCTGGGCTTCATCATCAACAAGCTGTTCGGCAAATTCACCCAGGCAGTGGTGGAGATCCTGCCGCTGATCTCGGTGGTGGCCATTGTGACCATTGTGGGCGCGGTGGTGGCGCCCAACGCCGAAAAACTGTTCGCCAACGGCATTCTGATTCTGACCGTGGTGATGCTGCACAACCTGCTGGGGTACGCCCTGGGCTACTGTGTGGGCAAGCTGCTGCACATGAGCGACGCCAAGTGCAACGCGGTATCCATTGAGGTGGGCATGCAGAACAGCGGTCTGGCCACCAGCCTGGCGGGCACGGTGTTCCCGGACCTGGCGCTGGCCACGGTGCCGGGCGCGCTGTTCAGTGTATGGCACAACATCTCCGGCTCCATTGTGGCCAACCTGATGGCCGCTGCCGCGGAGAAAAAAAGCGCCGCCAATGCGGTGAAATAACGCTCTGAAAAAGGACCGGCACCCCGGCGCTGCGCGCGGGGTGCCGGTTTTTTTGCTCTTTTTTCAAACCTTTACAAATCTTAAGGCGGACGTAAAGGCGGCGTAAAGGTAGGCGTGTTATGCTGAACCCAGAGCCGAAAGAAAGGAAGAGCTGTGATGAAAAAAACGATTTTGCCTGTTCTGGCGCGGCACAAGCGCCTGACCGCAGCCGTACTGGCGCTGGCCGTGGTGCTGGCGGCGGGCGGCGGCGCCTTTGCCCTGCTGCACCGCAAAGGCGGCGATGCAGGCGACGATTTGAATTATGCCCGCACCGTGACCCTGACCAAGGGCGAACTGACCGAGTCGGTGAACGTGTCGGGTCTGGTGCAGAGCGCCCGGGTTTCCTCGGTGACCACATCCCTGACCAGCAAGGTGGTGGCCGTGAACGTGAAGGTGGGCGACGTGGTGAAAAAAGGCGACGTGATCTGCACGCTGGACGACACGGACATCCGCCGGGCCATTCAGGACAAGGAAAAGGAACTGAGCGGCGAAAAGCAGCAGCTGAAGGACGCGGTGACCAAGGCCGCCGACGCGCTGTCCGCCGCCAAACGCGCCCGGGACACCGAGCGCCAGACCCAGGACGTGCGCGTGAACGAGGCCACCGCCCAGCGGGACAAGGCCGCGGCAGCCACCCAGGCCGCCCTGCCCGCCTACAACGACGCACGCACCCATTACGACACCATGATGAAGGCCGTGGCCCCGGCCGAGAGCGCGGCCGCTGCGGCCAACGCCGCCCGGCAGACCGCCTATGACAGCTGGATCGCCGCGGGCGGTGCAGCCGAGGGCGACGCCTATGCCGCCTACCAGGCCGCGGAAGAGCAGGCGCGGCAGGCGGACACCGCTTTGGCCGACGCCCGCGCTTTGTACGAGTTTGAGCGCTACGCCGGCGAGCTGGAGCGCGCCCGGCAGACCTACGACGAGGCGTCGGCCCGGCAGGTGGAGGCCCAGAGCGCTTTGGAGCAGGCGGCTGCCGCCCGCACCCAGGCCCTGAACGCCTGCGACCAGACGGTGAACAGCGCCATCGCAGACCTGCAGCAGGCTGAAAAGCAGGAAAAGCGCGGCGTGGCCGACGCGGCTCTGGCCGATTTGAAGAAAAGCCTGGAGAGCACCGTGCTGCGGGCGGAGACCGACGGCAAGGTGACGGAGCTGAAGGTGAACGTGGGCAGCATCTGCAAAGGCGATGTGGCGGTGATCCAGGCCACGGACGATCTGATCGTGTCGGTGACCATCCCGGAATACGCCATTCAGAAAGTGCAGGTGGGGCTGGCCGCCTCCATCACCAGCGACGCCTCGCCCACGGCGCTGCGGGGCAAGGTATCCCGCATCTCCCCCACTGCCGGGTCTTCCGGCGAGGGCGGCAATGCTTCGGCGGGCTTTTCGGCGGACATTGCCATTCAGGACCCGGAGAACATTTTCATCGGGGCCAAGGCCAAGGCGGAGATCATTCTGAACCAGAAAAAAGACGTGTACACGGTGCCGCTGGACGCGGTGCAGCCCGACGGCGACGGCATGGACGTGATCCAGGTGCGCCAGCCGGACGGCCGCTTTGCCCCGGTGCGGGTGCAGACGGGCATGAAAAACGACTACGCGGTGGAGATCAGCGGCGCGCAGCTGACCGACGGCATGGAAGTGCTGGCGGACGCCAGCACCCTGCCCGACGCAGAAGGCGGTGGCACGCCATGAAGCCGCTGATCGAGATGCGGGGCATCGTCAAAACCTACAACGTGGGCAAGGAGAACGAACTGGAGATTTTGCACGGCATTGACCTGACGGTGTGGCCCGGGGAGTTCGTGGCCATTGTGGGCGAAAGCGGCAGCGGCAAATCCACGCTGATGAACATCATCGGCGTGCTGGACAAGCCCACCCAAGGCACCTATGTGCTGGACGGCACGGACGTGCGCACCGCCGGGCGGGACCAGATGAGCGAGGTGCGCAATCGGAAGATCGGGTTCGTGTTTCAGAATTTCAACCTGATCGCCCGCACCACGGCCCAGCGCAATGTGGAGCTGCCCATGCTGTATGCCGGGGTGCCCGCCCGCGACCGGGAGGCACGGGCCACCCAGCTGCTGCGCCGGGTGGGCATGGAGCAGCGCCGCTTTCACCAGCCCAGCGAACTGTCCGGCGGGCAGAAGCAGCGGGTGGCCATCGCCCGCAGCCTGGTGAACGACCCGGCCATTCTGCTGGCGGACGAGCCCACCGGCGCGCTGGACTCCCAGACCAGCCGCCACGTGATGGACATTTTTCACGATCTGCACCGGCAGGGAAAGACCATTGTGCTCATCACCCACAGCCGGGAACTGGCCGACGAATGCCCCCGGGTGATCACCCTGCGGGACGGGCGCATTCTGGCAGATCAGCGCAAGGAGGGAACCAGCCATGCCGCTTTCTGAAAACGTGCGCCTGGCGCTGGGCAGCCTGCGGGCCAACAAACTGCGGGCCCTGCTGACCATGCTGGGCATCATCATCGGCATCGGGGCGGTGATCGCCATCATCACGGTGGGCGACTCCCTGTCCGGGTCTGTGGAACAGGAGATGGCCAGTCTGGGCGCCCGGGACGTGACCGTGAGCGTGACCCAGAAAGACGACCCCTTTGCCAATGTAAATTTTGACGAACTGGACGCCGGCGAACAGGACGCTTTGTTTGAGAACTTTGAATACCGCAGCCCGGAACCCTCGGACCTTCTGACGGGGGAAATGCTGGAGGATTACCGGGAAAAATTCGCCGACCAGCTGAAGGCGCTGGTGGTTCGGGAAGAGCTGGGCAGCATCACCGCCACCAACGGCCGCTTCAAGGCCGAAGGGCAGCTGCTGGGCGTATCGCCCGACCAGGCGGTACAGGCCAAGCTGCAGCTGCTGGCCGGGCGGTTCCTCACCGACCGGGACGGCGCGGACGGCCGGGCCGTGGCCGTGGTCAGCGACCGCTTCGTGACCCAGTATTTCGGCAGCCGGGCCAAGCCCGCCGACGCACTGGGAAAAAGCTTCCGCACGGATGTGAACGGCATTCCCCTGCGGCTGTACATTGTGGGCGTCTACCAGCACAAGCAGGAGGGACGAAGCAAACCCACCTCCACCGAGGTATATATGCCCGTGGACAGCGGCGTGCGCCTGCTGCAGCGCACCCCCGGCTACCAGACCCTGACCCTGCAGACCAAAGACGGCGTGGAAAGCAAGCCCTTCATGGAGCGCACCCGGGCCTACTTTGGCAGCTATTACGCCCGCAACCCCTATTTCACCGTGTCGGTGTCCAGCCTGGAAGAGGCGGTCAAGTCCATGGACAAGGTGATGCAGAACATGAAGCTGGGCATCAGCGCCATTGCGGCCATCAGTCTGCTGGTGGGCGGCATCGGCGTGATGAACATTATGATGGTATCCGTCACCGAGCGCACCCGGGAGATCGGCGTGCGCATGGCGCTGGGCGCCAAAAGCCGGGTGATCCTGCTGCAGTTCATTGTGGAGGCGGTCATCATCTGTCTCATCGGCGGGCTGATCGGCGTGGTGCTGGGCGTGGCCGTGGGCAGCGCCGGAGCCGTGGTGATGAACTATCCGGTGCGGCCTTCGGTGCCGGCGGCGGTGGTGGCGGTGGCCTTTTCCATGGCCATCGGCGTGTTCTTCGGGTATTATCCGGCCCGGCGGGCGGCTCTTTTGGACCCCATTGAGGCGCTGCGCTACGAATAGGCCTTTTCATGGGGCGGGCGCATCGTGTACAATGAAGGTGCGTTCCCCCCTATTTTTTCTGCGAGGTGGTTTTTCATGGCATACACCATTCTGGTTGCCGAGGACGATCAGGACATCACCAATCTGATGCGGCTGTATCTGGAGAGCAGCGGTTACAAGGTGCTGTGCGCGCCCGACGGCGCCGCCGCTCTGGAGCTGGCCCGCACCCACCCTGTGGACCTGGCGGTGCTGGACATCATGATGCCCCGCATGAACGGGTACGAGCTGACCCGCAGCCTGCGGGCCATCAGCAGCATGCCCATTTTGATCCTGTCGGCAAAAAACGCGGACAGCGACAAGATCCTGGGGCTGGAGCTGGGCGCGGACGATTACCTGACCAAACCCTTCAACCCGCTGGAGATCATTGCGCGGGTGAAGGCCAACCTGCGCCGGTTTTACGAACTGAACCAAAGCCCGGCGCCGGCCCCCGCAGTGGTGGGCCCGCTGCGGCTGGACCCGGGCGCTTTGTGCGTGACCAAAAACGGTGTGTCCATTGCCCTGACGCCCACCGAGTACAAGATCCTGGCCTGTCTGATGAGCGCCCCCGGGCGTATTTTCACCAAGGTACAACTGTACGAGGCCGTCAGCGGTGCCTGCTTTGAAAGCGACGAAAACACCATGATGGTGCACATCTCCAAGCTGCGGGACAAGATCGAGGACGATCCGCGCCGCCCGCGCTTCATTATTACCGTGAGAGGGTTGGGATACAAAATTGAAGCTGTGGAGTAAACGTTCCGGATATTTTCATACACTGCTGCGCTATTTCGCCGCGTTCAGCCTGCTGCTTCTGGCCGCGGGAGCCCTGCTGCTTGGCTGGGCCATGCACGACAGCGCCAGCGCCATCACCCTTGTGTCCCAGCGGGACCTGGCTGAGTACGACACCCTGCTGCGCCAGGGCCGGTACGACCGGTTCCCGGTGGACAAGGTGCTGGGCGAGGGCGGATACATTCAGGTGACCGATTCAAATGGCCGGGTGCTGTACACCCAGCGGGAGGGCGGCGGCGATTTCACCCCCGACGAGCTGGCCTGTGTGCCCCTTCACCAGCAGGGGGTGTACCGCTCGGTGAGCCGCTGGGAGAGCGCCCAGGGCGAGATGACCCTGGTGGCCAGCGACGCCATGTCCGCCAACGACTACCTGCTGTCCCAGGAGCCGCTGATCCTGCGGCCGGACGGGACCATCGCCTACGGCTCCATCCCGGGGTATTCGGGCGGTGCGCTGGACGGACGGGCCTACGGCTACCTGACCCAGACCCTGCCGGAAGACTATCTGATCTGGAAGCACCCCTTTACCGGCGAGGACGGAGAAAGCCGCTGGCTGATCCTGTATGAAGCGGAGTCCCTGCCTTTGGGCGGGACGCTGGGCAACATCTGGCTGCGCACACTGGTGCTGTTTCTGCTGGTGTACGCAGTGGTGCTGGTGGGCATGACTCAATGGCTGAGCCGCCGGGTGAGCCGCCCCCTGAACAAGCTGAGCCACGGGCTTTCGGCGCTGGCGCACCAGCGGTCGTACCACCCCATCCAGTACCGGGGGCCGCGGGAATTTGAGGAGATCTGCCAGGCATTCAACCGTCTGGCCAGCCGCCTGCAGGAGAGCGAATTGCAGCGCATTGCGCTGGAGCAGAACCGCCAGAAGCTGCTGGCGGACATCTCCCACGATCTGAAAACGCCCATCACCGTGATCCAGGGTTACGCAAAGGCCGTGCGGGACGGGCTGGTGCCGCCGGAAAAGGTGCCCGACTATCTGGACATCATCCAGCAGAAGGCCAACCGCCTGACGGACCTGATCGAATCGTTTCACGAATACAGCAAGCTGGAGCACCCTCAGTTCACCCTGCACACAGAGCCCATGGACCTGTGCGAAGTGCTGCGGGAATATCTGGCCGACAAGTACAGCGAACTGGAACTGGCCGGCTTTGTGCCCCAGATCGACATTCCCGAGGAGCCGCTGCGCTGCGCGCTGGACAAGACCGCCTTTGTGCGGGTGCTGGAAAATCTGGTGGGCAACGCGCTGAAGCACAACCCCGCCGGCACCCGGATGCTGTTTTCCCTGTCCCTGCGGGAGGGCCAGGCCCGGCTGCTGATCGCGGACAGCGGCACCGGCATTCCCCTGGACCTGACCGAGCGGATCTTCGACCCCTTTGTAGTGGGGGATGAGGCCCGCACCACCCGGCAGGGCTCCGGGCTGGGGCTGGCCATCAGCCGCAAGATCGTAGAGGCCCACGGCGGTTCCATCTGCCTGGTGCAGCCGCCCCACCCGGGCTGGGGCGCGGAATTTGAAGTACTGCTTCCTTTGCTTTCCTCCTGACAGAGGGCGGTTGCCCCCCGCCCCCTTCTTAAAAGCAGCGCCGACTGCCCCCGGCGCTGCTTTTTTCTTTGAAACACAAAAAGAGGACCTCCCTTCGGAGGTCCTCTTTTGTTACGGTTTGCGGCCCGCCACGGTGTACACAAAGCCCTTGATCTTCCAGTGACCCTCCACCCGGAACCCGTTTTTCTCCATGCGCCGGGCCACGGCACGGCGGCTTTCGGTGTGGCAGTCGCCGCTGTTCATCAGCCGGAACAACAGGTGGTTGTCCAGCCAGGCGGCCGGGCCGCCCACCCCCGTGTCCGACAGAAGATACAGCCCGCCCGGCCGCAGTACCCGCAGCGCCTCGGCCATGGCTTTGTCCGGATAGGGATAGTGATGAAAACTCTGGATGCAGCACACCACGTCAAAAAAGCCGTCCTCCCAAGGCAGCCGGTCCGCCGTGCCCTGCACAAACGACGCACCCGGAATGTTCTTGGCCCGGGCCACGGCCACCATGTTTTCGGCCAGGTCCAGCCCTGCGTACTCCGCCGGGCGCTGCCGGGCCAGCAGCTGCAGCAGATGCCCGGTGCCGCACCCCACGTCCAGCAGCCGCCGGTAGGGTTTGTCCCGCAGGAAGGCCGCCGCGTCCTGGCAGCTGAGCTTGGCCGGGCCGGAATAATACACCGATGTGTTGCGGTCGTACTGCGCCGCCTGCCGGTTGAAATGCGCCCGGCTCAGCGCCTCGTAGTCTTTCATGGTCGAACCTCCTTCTTTGGTTAGTTGTAACTAACCTATGGGCTCAGTATACCCGCTTTTCCACCCCGGGTCAAGGGGGCATACGCCCCCTCACCGGTACAGGTCCGGATCCGGCTCGAAGGGAACGGGCTCGGGGTGCAGCTTTTGAAAGCGGCCCACCGCGTCGGTGAGCACGTCGTACAAATCGTCCTCCACACAGGCCACGCGCTCCACGTCCCACCCGTCCAGCGGGCAGTCGTTGTCGTACCAGGTGGCGGCATAGCGCCCGCAGTCCTGAAAGTGCGCCAGGATGCGGGTGTACAGCTGCTTTTCCTCTTCGCTGTAATAGGGCAGGCGGCACAGGCACACCTGTACAAAGTCGCAGAAGAAGTCAAACTGCTCGTCCCAGTTCCGGTTCCCGTTTTCCTGCGCCTCCCAGCGCAGCTTTTCAATGCGGCGCAGAAGCTCCGCCTGCAGAACCGTCGACTGGCCTGCGTCCGGCACGCAGGTTTTCCACAAAAAGCTGCACTCCGGGTCGTATTGGGGCGTATGGCGCAGCGCCCGCAGCTGCCTGTCCTGTTCGGTCATGTTGCATCCTCCTTCACACAGGTTTGTAAAATGGACAAAAAACGCTTCAGGGGCGCGTTGCCCCGCAAGGTTTTGTAATGGGCGCCGAAGGAAAGGCTCTCCATGCCCTCCACGGGGATGTAGCGCAGATCCGGCAGGCGCACCCGGGGAATGTCCGGCATGAGGGCAAAGCCGAACCCCGCCCGCAGCAGCGTGACGGTGCCTTCGTACCCGTCGGTGAACAGCACCCGGGTCATGGAATGACGGTGCAGCACATCGCCCTGGGCGTGGAACACCGCCTCGGGGCCTTTGTGGGGCGCGCAGACCACCATCTCCCCCTGCAGCTGGTCCTGGGTGAGGCTGGTGTGCTGTGCCAGGGCGTGGTCATGCCCGCACACGCACACAATGGGGCAGCGCACCAGCTCCTGAAAAAGCGTGCCGCTTTTTTTGCGGGACGGTGAGCGAAAGCCCAGCATCACATGAATGTTTCCGTCCTCCAGCAGGTTGGAAAGCGATTCAAAGGGAATCAGCCGCACCTCCGGCTGCAAATCCGGGTATTCGGCCCGCAGGCGGCGCAGGGCCTGGGGCAGAAAGTCCATCTCCATCTGATTGTGACAGCCGATGCGCAGCGGCAGGCTGATCTGCTGTTCCGCCTGGTGCAACCGGGCCCGGGCCGCGCCGGCCAGGTGCAGAATGCGGTCCGCCGAGGGCAGGAACTGGGCGCCCGCCGCCGTCAGCTCCACATTGCGGCTGGTGCGCACAAACAGCTGCGCGCCCAGCTCCGCCTCCAGCGCGGAGATCTGGTGGCTGACCGCCGGCTGGCTGATGCGCACGGCCTCGGCCGCTTTGGAGAAGTTTAAATATTCCGCCACAGCGAGAAAACATTCCAGCTGCGTGGTGTTCATTTCGCTCACCCATTCTATGAATATCAATTCATCTTTTTTATAGATTATAAGAGATTTGTATTTCACTTTCAAGTGAATTTGCGGTATAAAATGATAAGGGTCCGAATGATTTCGGACCGAATCATCGGAAAGGAGGGCATGCTGTGAAACAGGATGACCGGCGCACGGCGGTGAACAATTTCCGGCGCATTCACGCGGGGATGGAACATTCCATCAGCCGTTTTTTTCTGCGCACGGACCTGACTGCGGCCCAGGGGCATCTGCTGCTGTACATTCTGACGCGGCCTCACCAGCGGCTGTGCTCCACCGAGCTGCACCGTGGCCTGGGGCTGTCGCGGGCGGCGGTGAGCGAACTTTTGAAGAAGCTGCGGGAAAAGGGCTTTCTCACCCTGCGCACCGCACCCGAGGATGAGCGCCAGAAACTGATTGAACCCACAGACCGGGCCCTGGAGCTGAAGCAGACGCTGGACCGGCTGGCCGCCCGAACGGAAACGCAGATTTTCGACGGGTTTTCACCGCAGGAAATCGAAGCGCTGCTTTGCTTTCAGATGCGCATTCTTCAGAATTTGAACAAGGAGGAACACTTGGATGGGAACCGTTCTCAGTCAAATACGACAATATAAAAAAGAGACGCTGCTCACGCCGCTTTTCGCCGCGCTGGAGGTGGTCATGGAGGTGCTTTTGCCCTTTGTGACCGCCCTGATCATCGACGAGGGCCTGCAGAAAAGCAACATCAACAACGTGCTGCGCTACGGCGTACTGATGATCGTGATGGCGGCGCTGAGCCTTTTGTTCGGCGCACTGGCCGGCCGGTTTGCGGCCCGGGCCTCGGCGGGGCTGGCGTGCAATTTGCGCCAGAGCCTGTACGACCATGTGCAGGAATTTTCTTTTTCCAACATTGACCACTTCGGCACGGCCAGCCTGGTGACCCGTATGACCACGGACGTGACCAACGTGCAGAACGCTTTTCAAATGATTTTGCGCATTGCCGTGCGCGCGCCGCTGATGCTGGTGTGCAGCATGGTGATGGCCTTCCTCATCAACCCGCGGCTGAGCTGGGCCTTTGTGGCGGGCATGGTGTTTCTGGCGGCGGTGCTGGCGCTGATCGTGCGGGCCACGCTGAAGCTGTTTGACGTTGTGTTCGCCAAATACGACGATCTGAACGCCAGCGTGCAGGAAAACGTATCCGCCATCCGCGTGGTGAAAGCCTATGTGCGCGAAGGCTACGAAAACGAAAAATTCACCCGCGCGGCCGACAACCTGTACCGGCTGTTCGTCAAGGCAGAAGGGCTGCTGGCCTTCAACAACCCGGCCATGATGCTGGTGATCTACAGCTGCATTCTGGCAGTGGCCTGGCTGGGCGCCCAGTTCATTGTGGGCGGCACCATGACCACCGGCCAGCTGACCTCCATGCTGAGCTACATCATGTCCATCATGATGAGCCTGATGATGCTGAGCATGATTTTTGTAATGATTACCATGAGTGCCGCCAGTGTGCGCCGCATTGAGCAGGTGCTGAGCGAAAAACCCGAACTGCACAACCCTGCCGAGCCGGTGAAGGAACTGGCCGACGGCAGCATCGACTTTGACCATGTGTCCTTCGCTTACCGCCACGGCACCGGCAAAAACGTGCTGACGGACATCGACGTGCACATCCGGTCGGGTGAGACGGTGGGCATCATCGGCGGCACGGGCTGCGGCAAAACCAGCCTTGTGAACCTGATCAGCCGTCTGTACGACGCCAGCGAGGGCAGCGTGCGCGTGGGCGGCCGCGACGTGCGGGAATACGACATGGAAGCGTTGCGCAACCAGGTGGCCGTGGTGCTGCAGAAGAACGTGCTGTTCTCGGGTACCATTTTGGAAAACCTGCGCTGGGGCGATGAAAACGCCACCCGTGAACAATGCGAAGAGGTGTGCCGCGCCGCCTGTGCGGACGAGTTCATCCGCCAGATGCCCGACGGCTACGACACCTTCATCGAGCGGGGCGGCACCAACGTGTCCGGCGGGCAGAAGCAGCGGCTGTGCATTGCCCGCGCCCTTTTGAAAAAGCCCAAGGTGCTGATTCTGGACGATTCCACCAGCGCCGTGGACACCGCCACGGACGCCTCCATCCGGCAGGCGTTCCAGACGTACATTCCGGGTACCACCAAGCTGATCATTGCCCAGCGCATTTCCAGCGTGCAGCATGCGGACCGCATTCTGGTGCTGGACGGCGGCCGGGTAAACGGCTTCGGCACCCACGAGGAACTTTTGAAGACCAACGAAATTTACCGGGACATCTACGAGTCCCAGAGCAAGGGCGGCGGCGATTTCGACCAGCCCGGCAAGGAGGTGTGATGCCATGAAACAAAAACGATTGGAAGCAGCGTCCATGAAAAGCCTGGGCCGGCTGGTCCGGTACATGCTGCACAACTACGCGGCGGCCTTTGCCGTGGTGGTGGCGTGCATTCTGCTGGCGGCCATCGCCACGCTGCGGGGCACGGTGTTCATTCAGTCTCTGGTGGACGATTACATTCTGCCCATGCTGAGCGTGGAAAACCCGGACTTCGCGCCTCTGGCCGCAGCGCTGACCAAGCTGGCGGCCCTGTACGCGGTGGGCATTGTGGCGGCCTACGCCTACAACCGCATCATGGTCAGCGTCAGCCAGGGAACCATGAAGCGGCTGCGCATTCAGCTGTTCACCCGCATGGAGGCCCTGCCCATTTCCTATTTTGACACCCATGCCCACGGCGACATCATGTCCGTGTACACCAACGACGTGGACGCCCTGCGCCAGTTCCTGAGCCAGAGCGTGCCCCAGACCATTCATGCGGCCGCCACCCTGGTGGTGACCCTGGTGAGCATGCTGATCCTGAACGTGCCTCTGTCGCTGATCACCCTGGCCATGGCCTGTGTGATGCTGTTTGTAACGCGCAAGCTGTCGGCCCTTTCGGGCAAGTATTTCGGCTTGCAGCAGCGGGACCTGGGCGCGGTGGACGGCTACATTGAAGAGATGCTGGACGGCCAGAAGGTGGTCAAGGTGTTCTGCCACGAGCAGCAGGCCCGGGACGGGTTCCGGGTGCTGAACGACAAGCTGCGGGACAGCGCCGACAAGGCCAACGCCTACGCCAACATCACCATGCCCATCAACGCCAACATCGGCAACCTGAGCTATGTGCTGTGCGCGGTGATCGGCGCGCTGCTGGCACTGAACGGCGTGGGCGGCGTGACCGTGGGCACCATTGTGGCCTTCGTCAGCCTGAACAAGAGCTTCACCCAGCCCATCACCCAGATCAGCCAGCAGATGAACTCCATCGTGATGGCTGCCGCGGGCGCCCAGCGCGTGTTTGAAACGATGGACCAGACCCCCGAGCAGGACGAAGGCTATGTGGAGATGGTCAACGCCAAAGAGCAGGCCGACGGCAGCCTGGTGCCCACCGACGAGCGCACCGGCGTGTGGGCCTGGAAACACCCCCACAAGGCCGACGGCACCGTCACCTACACCAAGCTGGAAGGCGGCATTGTATTTGACGGCGTGGACTTCGGCTACACCGACGAAAAGATCGTGCTGCACGACATCAAACTGTATGCAAAGCCCGGCCAGAAAATCGCCTTCGTGGGCTCCACGGGCGCGGGCAAAACCACCATCACCAACCTGATCAACCGGTTTTACGACATTCAGGACGGCAAGATCCGCTACGACGGCATCAACATCACCAAAATCAAAAAGCCGGCGCTGCGCCGCACCCTGGGCATTGTGCTGCAGGACACGCACCTGTTCACCGGCACGGTGATGGACAACATCCGCTACGGCAACCTGGACGCAACGGACGAAGAGTGCATCGCCGCGGCCAAGCTGGCCAACGCCCACGACTTCATTGAGCGCCTGCCCGACGGCTACAACACCCTTTTGACCGGCGACGGCGCCAACCTTTCCCAGGGCCAGCG
This sequence comes from Ruthenibacterium intestinale, assembly GCF_040096265.1. Lineage (NCBI taxonomy): Bacteria > Bacillati > Bacillota > Clostridia > Eubacteriales > Oscillospiraceae > Ruthenibacterium > Ruthenibacterium intestinale. The sequence continues at coordinate 11,804 of NZ_JBBMFA010000090.1, read as the reverse complement.
GCAGCTGCTGGCCATTGCCCGGGCCGCGGTGGCCGACCCGCCCGTGCTGATTTTGGACGAGGCCACCTCTTCCATCGACACCCGCACCGAGGCGCTGGTACAGGCCGGCATGGACGCGCTGATGTACGGGCGCACCACCTTCGTGATCGCCCACCGGCTGAGCACCGTGCGCAACGCCGACTGCATCATGGTGCTGGAGCACGGCCGCATCATCGAGCGGGGCACCCACGACGAGCTGATTGCCCAGAAGGGCCGCTACTACCAGCTGTACACCGGCAATTTCGCCGAGCAGACGGCATAAAAAAACAAAACCGGCATGGCCGAAGCCATGCCGGTTTTTTTGTTGTTATTCGCCGTCCTGTGCCGAGGGCAGCTGGCCGATGATTTTACGGCAGGCCCCGCAGATGTTCCGGCCCTGATAGTTGACCACATCTTCGGCGCTTCCGCAGAAGATGCAGGCCGGCTGATACTTTTTCAGCACGATGCTGTCTCCGTCCACATAAATTTCCAGCGACGCGTTTTTGTCGATGTGCAGATTGTGCCGCAGCTCGATGGGCAGCACAACACGTCCCAGATTGTCCACCGGACGCACGATTCCTGTCGATTTCATAGCTTGATCCTCCGTTGCCAGCAATGTCATATCTTGTGTCTTAGTATACAAAAAATTCCATTAATTGTCAATATATGGAATAAAAGAGATTTTTTGGTATTTTACGAAAATGCATGACCCTGCGGGCATTTTTTTGGGAGATGTGCAAAAAGTGGCGAAAAATTTCACATTTTACGCAAAAAAAAGGAAAGGCCAAGCCTTTCCTCTTTTGTTCACAGCTGCAAAAAGCCCACTTTCTTGTACACCTTGCGCAGGGTGCGCTCGGCCATGGCCGTGGCCTGCTGCGCGCCCTGGGTGAGCACGCCGTCCAGGTAGGTTTTGTCGGCCAGGATGCGCTTGTACTCGGCCTGAATGGGCGCGAACACATCGATGACGCTTTGGGCGACGGCCATTTTGAATTCGCCGTAGCCCCGGCCCTCAAACTCGTGCTCGATGGCGGCGAAGTCCTTGCCGGTGAACACGCTGTAAATGCTCATCAGGTTGGTGACGCCCGGTTTTTCCTGGGCCGCGCGCACGCAGCCGTCCGAGTCGGTGACCGCGCGCTTGAACTTGCGCACGATGGTATCGGGGTCATCCAGCATCAGCACAAAGCTGTTGACGTTGGTGTCGCTTTTGCTCATTTTTTTGTCCGGCTCCTGCAGGCTCATGATCTTGGCGCCGGTTTTGTTGATGTAGCCGTCGGGCACCACAAAGGTGTCGCCGTACACGAAGTTGAACCGCTGGGCGATGTTGCGGGCCAGCTCCAGATGCTGCTTCTGGTCCACGCCCACAGGCACCAGGTCCGCGTTGTAAAGCAGAATGTCCGCGGCCATGAGCACCGGATAGGTGAACAGGCCGGCGTTGATGTCCTCGGGGTGTTTGGCGCTTTTCTCCTTGAACTGGTGCATGCGGGTCAGATCGCCGAAGGGGCAGTTGCACCCCAGCACCCAGCTGAGCTCCGCATGGGCGGGCACGTGGCTTTGCACAAACAGCACGCTTTTGGCCGGGTCGATGCCGCAGGCCAGCAGCAGCGCCGCCGCCTCACGGGTCTGCCGCCGCAGATCCGCCGGGGTTTGCCGCACGGTGATGGCGTGCATGTTGGCCACCATATACACACATTCGTAATCATCCTGCAGCGCGTCCCAGTTGCGCACGGCCCCCACGTAATTGCCCAGCGTGAAGGTGCCCGTGGGCTGAATGCCCGACAGAATGCGTTTTTTTGTCTGTTCCATATTGTCTCCTCGGTTTCTGCATGTTTATTGCCAGTATAGCACACACGCACGCCAAATTCAACGCGGGAAGGCTTGTCCCACAAACAGACAAAAAATTTCCAATTATTACCATATAATAAAAACATTCCATGCGGGGGGCGGCATGCAAAACGCCCCGGAAAACGGGAAAGACAGGTGAGACAAATGTCTGTAAAAACGCGACAGGCGCCCAAACTGCGGCCTGTGCTGCGCGAGATGCGGATTTGGCCGGTGGTGTGGCAGGGCGCGGCGGCGCTGACGGCCTTCTGTGCGGCGCGTGCGCCGGTGTTCGGGCAGCTTTTGCCGCTGGGGCTGTGTGTGGCGGCAGCCATGCCGCCGTCCTATGTGGTATGTGCGGGCACGGGCGCGGCGCTGGGGTACATTCTGGGGCTTTCGGCGCCGGGTGCGGCGGCCTATCTGGGGGCAGTGCTGGCGGTGGTACTGCTGCGGCTTCTGGGCGGTGCGGCCCGGTACCGGGACCTGCCCATGGCGCCCCTGTGTGCCGGGGGCGTGTGCTACTGCCTGCTGCACGCCGGGCTGGGCGTGGCGGCGGGCGGCGGACTGACGGCCATTCTGGCGGGCGCGGCCGAAGCGCTGCTGATCTTGGGGCTGGGCTATTTTCTGACGGTGTTTTTTGCCCACCCGGTGCGGATCCTGCAGCAAAGCGACCCGGAGGCCCGGTGCGCGGTGTACTTTGCGCTGATGGGCGGGCTGGTGTGTCTGGCGCCGCTGCAGCCCTTCGGGTTTTCGCCGGCCCACGCGGCGGGGGCCTTTCTGACGCTGGCGGCGGCCTGGAAAGCCGGGCCGGGAGCCGCGGCGGTGACGGCCACCACGGCCGCGGTGGCCCTGTGCGTCACGGACGGCGCTTTGCACGCGGGGCTGGCGCTGGCGGCGGCCGGGCTGGCGGCGGGGCTTTTGGCACCCCGGGGCCGGGGTCTGACGGCGCTGACGTTCTGCACCGCGGGCTTTCTGGGGGTGTGGTGCGCACCGGACGCCCAGGCGGGATTTCGGCTGATGGCGGAGCTGTGCGCCGGTGCGCTGGCGTTCACGCTGGTGCCCGCGGCCTGGCTGGAGCCCTTTGCCCAGGGCGTGGAGGGCACGGCCAGCCGGGCGGCCTGCGCCACGCTGGCGGGACGGCTGACGGCCTTTGCAGGGGCGCTGCAGGCGGTGGGCCGCACGGTGCAGCAGGTGTGCGAAAAGCTGCCGCCCCGGCAGGAGCACTATGCGGACCTGTGCGCCCGGGTGGCGGACCGGTGCTGCCACGACTGCGAGCGGAACACCGACTGCTGGGTGACCCGCAGCGCCGACACCTACGACTGCTTCAACAAGCTGGAGCCGCTGGTGAACTCGGAACAGGGCGTGACGGCGGCGGACATCCCCTCGCCCCTGTCCACCTACTGCCTGGCGCCCGCCCGGCTGGCGGCGGCGCTGAACCGGGAGGCCATCGCCCTGGCCACCCGACGGGGGCAGTACAGCCGCAGCACCGCCACCCGGGCAGCGCTGTGCGAGCAGTACGGCGCCATGGCCTGCGCGCTGGGAGATCTGGCCGGGCAGGTGGTGATGGAAGAGCTGCCCGACCGGCGCAAAGCCCGGCGGCTGGAGCAGCTGTTCGAGGACCTGGGCCTGGCCCCGCTGGACGTGAGTGTGGCCGCCGACAGCGAGGGCCGGCTGCACGCGGCGGTGACGCTGTCCCGCATTGAATTTGACCAGAACGAGCTGTGCACCCTGACCCGGGAGGTCTCGCAGCTGTGCCGGCGGCGGTTCGCCCGGGCGGTGTGCACCCAGAACCCGGGCAGCACGCTGCTGCTGTTTCAGGAACGGCCCCGCTTTGCGGCCCGGTTCGGCGTGTGCAGCCTGCCGGCGGACGGCCAGGTATCCGCGGACGCCACCCAGGTGCTGGAACGGGTGCCGGGCCGGGCCCACGCGGTGCTGTGCGACGGCATGGGCACGGGCAAGGCCGCGGCGGTGGACGGCGTGCTGGCGGCGCGGCTGGCCGGGCAGCTGCTGGGGGCCGGGTTCGGCCAGGCCGAGGCCGCCCGGCTGGTGAACGTGGCGCTGGCGCTGAAAAGCGACGACGAGGCCGCCACCACTCTGGACGCGGTGACCATTGACCTGTACACCGGTGCGGCGCGGCTGTTCAAGGCCGGGGCGGTGCCCAGCTTCCTCATTCACGGCAACCAGACCTCGGTCCACGGGCAGACCAGCGTGCCCATCGGCATTTTGAAAAAGGTGCTCAGTTCCGAAAGCGAGCTGGTGCTGAACGCCGGGGACTGCCTGGTGCTGGTGAGCGACGGCGCCCTGGCCGGGGGCATGGCCTGGATGAACAGCCAGCTGGTGATGCACAGCGCCGACACGCCCCAGGCGCTGGCGGACGCGGTGGCCCGGGCCGCCCGCAACTGCTGCGACCGGCCCGACGACATCACGGTCATGGCCATCCGCCTGTACGAGGCGTGAGAACCCGCGGCACAAAAAACCGCGCGCTTTTGAAAGCGCGCGGTTTTTTCTGTTTTCATCAGCCCGCCAGCAGCGGTTTCAGCCCGAAGAAGTAGCCCAGCACCAGCACGCCCAGTACGATGCGGTACCAGCCGAACACCTTGTAGTCGTGCTTTTTCACAAAGTTCATCAGGAACCGGATGCACGCCAGCGACACCACAAAGGCCGTGACCATGCCCACCAGCAGAATGACGATCTCCTGCCCGGAAAAGCCCGTTTCGCTCTCCAGCAGGAATTTGACGATCTTCAAAAGGCTGGCGCCGAACATGGTGGGCACCGCCAGGAAGAACGTGAACTCGGCCGCGATGGTGCGGGAACAGCCGATGATCATGGCGCCCAGAATGGTGGCGCCCGAACGGCTGGTGCCCGGGATCAGGCTGAGCACCTGAAACGCACCGATGAACAGCGCGATGCGGTAGTTGATCTGGTCGATGCGCCGCACCCGGGGACGTTGTTTACCGATTGTATTTTCCATCCAAATAAACAACACACCGTATAAAATCAACATCAGAGCAATGACCGGCGGGTTGTGGAAATGCTGGGTGAGCCAGTCGTCCAGCGGCAGGCCGATGACCACGCTGGGAAGCACGGCCACCAGCACGTGGAACCACATCTGCCACACGTCTTCCCGGCACCAGCGGGCCAGGCCCTGGGCGCTGCGGTCGTTTTGAAACGGCCAGAGCTTGTGCCAGAACATGACCACCACCGCCAGAATGGCGCCCAGCTGGATGACCACGTCAAACATCTCTTTAAAGGCGTCGGTCACGCCCAGCTGGATGAACTCATCGGCCAAAATCAGGTGGCCGGTGCTGGAGACCGGCAGCCATTCGGTGATGCCCTCCACAATGCCCAGAAAAATGGTTTTCAAAATGTCCACAAACAAATTTGTTCACACCCCTTGCTCAATCTCCGAAAAAGGCGCTGAACAGCCCGTCCAGCGCCGGGTCGTGGGTCACGTAGCCGATGGCCACCTGATGCTGCGTCAGCTCTGCCAGGCGGCGGGCACGGTCCGGCCCGAAGGCGCCGCACACTTCCACCGCGCCGAAGCCCTCTTTCCACAGTGCTTCCACGGTCTGCTCGGCCTGGGCAAAGCTGCGCACCGTGCAGATGCGGGTCAGGCTTTCGCCGTGGGTGAACTCGGCTTTGTCCCGGGCCGGGTCGTAATTGCCCATGAGCACAAACGCGTATTTTTTCATTGGCACATCCTCCCCTACTTTATGCGTTGTCATCCAGAATCAGACCCACCGGGCAGTGGTCCGAACCGAAAATGTCGGGATAGATCCGCGCGTCCTGCAGGCGGGCGGCCAGCCGGCTGCTGATGATGAAGTAGTCGATGCGCCACCCCGCGTTGTTCTTGCGGGCGTTGAACCGGTAGCTCCACCAGGAGTAGGCGCCCGTGGCGTCCGGGTGCTGAAAGCGGAAAGTGTCCACAAAGCCCGCGTCCAGCAGCTGGGTCATCTTGGCGCGCTCCTGGTCGGAAAAGCCCGCGCTGCCCCGGTTGGGGCCGGGGTTTTTCAAGTCGATCTCGTTGTGGGCCACGTTCAAATCGCCGCAGTAGACCACGGGCTTTTTGGCGTCCAGCGCCAGCAGCCAGGCGCGCAGATCGTCCTCCCACTGCATGCGGTAATCGATGCGGGCCAGCCCCTCCTGGCTGTTGGGGGTGTACACGTTGACCAGGTACAGGTCCTCAAACTCCAGGGTGATGGCCCGGCCCTCGTGGCTGTGGGCTTCCACGCCGATGCCGTACTGCACGCTCAGCGGCTCGCGCTTTGTGAACACGGCGGTGCCGGAATAGCCCTTGCGCTCGGCGGAGTACCAGTACTGATGATACCCCTCGGGAGAAAACGTGGCCTGACCGGGCTGCATCTTGGTCTCCTGCAGGCAGAACACGTCCGCGTCCAGCGCGGCGAAGGTCTCCGCAAAGCCCTTGCCCAGCACGGCGCGGAACCCGTTGACATTCCAGGATACAAATTTCAAAACGAGGAATCCTCCTTTATTTTTTCAACCTTTTTATGATACCATGAAGCGGAATGGCTGTTTTGCGGCCATTATACCACAAAAACGGTTTGCCGTACAGGACCCGCCCCCGGTATGAAAAAAGGGACCGCCTGCGGGCGGTCCCTTTTTTGCACGATTCAGGAAAGCAGGCTGATGAACACCATTCCCAGACAGATGACCAGATAGCCCAGCATACCCGGGGTGGCCAGCGCCGCCAGCGGACGGGCAGGTGCGTTTTCGACGCCTGTCCAGTACAGCCGGTTCCAGCCGCGCACCGCCAGCACGCCGCCCGCGATGAGGAACACGATCACCAGAACGCCCGCCGCCATGGTGCCGGCCTCGCTCATGGCCAGCGCGGGCATGACGGCCATGCCGATGACGTTCACGGTCATGTGCAGGGAGATGGTCACCAGAAGGGAGCCGGTGCGCAGGTACATCCAGCAGAAAATGCTGCCCAGCACCGCCGCGTAGAACATCTGGGACAAATTGCCGTGGAACAGGCCGAACACCGCGCCGCCCAGCAGCACATAGGCTTTGTCGCCGAAGCGGCCCAGCTTGGCGTACATCCATTTGCGGAAGATCAGCTCCTCGCCCACCGGGGCCACCACGCAGCCGAACAGCAGGTTCCACACAAGGCCCGAGGCGGAGACCAGGGTGTCCAGCGGGTTCTGGGCAGGGGTGCCCTTGAGCATGCCGATGCCCGTGAGCAGCATGCTGGAGAGAATGTTGAACGCATAGGTGACGCCCAGGCACAGCACCACGGTGGAAATCCAGCGGCCGGGCGTCATTTTGGGCCCGGCCGCCGGGGCCGGGACATTGTCCGGCAGCAGCGCCCGGCCCACCAGCAGAAACAGGGGCACGGCGATGCCGTACAGGGGCACGTAGCTGAGCACCCAGATGAACCAGTCGGTCTCGTACAGGCCGGGGGCCAGCAGGTTGGCCGCCAGCGCGGCCGCGGTCTGCAGGATCTGGGTGACCAGCATCAAAAACAGAAAGCACACACCCAACCGGGAGACCGTTTGTTTATAAGTCATGCCAAAAACTCCTCTCTCAAATGCCTTTGACCGGCGCTTTGCGCAGCGCCATGTAGCCGATGAGGTACAGCAGCGCCAGCACGGCCAGCCACAGCGCCACGACCCCGCCCGTGCCCCAGGCCAGCACCGCGGAAAAGAAAGCGGCCACAGCGTCCAGCAGGGGGGTGAACACGCCGGTTCTGCCGGCGGCGTACAACTCTGCCACCTTGCCCAGCAGCGTGCTCAGCGCAATGCCGCCCAGCCAGATGACCAGAAAACCGTACTGGCCCCAGCGCTGGCACAGCGCGCCCATGACCATGCCCAGAACGGCGGCGGTCAGCGCACCCATGGGGATGACCCAGGCCATGTGATGGAACACCGTCAGCCCATAGTTGGAGGCCAGCGCCGAGGAGCCGGCCAGGGGCATGGCCGGGAACAGCACCCGGCGCATCAGCTCGCTGACCCAGCTCAGGGGATAGGCCGCCAGGGCAAACACCAGCGCAAAGGCCAGGTTGGCCACAAAGGCGGACACCAGATAGCCCTTGCGGGTGCGGCCCATGGAGACGGCCAGTTCAAAGTTGCTGGAATACTGGACGATGGCCACCAGGAGCACCGCCAGCGCCACGCCGAACAAAGCCACCACGCCGGAGGCGGACTGCCATTCCGTTTTTTCGGTGCCAAACACCAGCATGCCGATGTTGGTGCCGCTTCGGTCAGCAGCCACAGCCCCGCCAGCAGGCCCAGGATGATGGGCCAGTCGTTGAACACATAGCGAAGTTCGCCCCGAATGTAACGCAGTTTCATACCCGAACCACCGCCTTTTTCAGCAAACAATTGGAAGCAAGATGCAGCAGCGCCGCCACCGCAGCGCACCCGGCGGCCACCGCCGCCAGAGACGCAGCCGACGCCCGGGGCGCCAGCAGCCACGCCAGAATGTCACCGGCCGCGCCGCCCTTCAGGAAGCTGATCACGAACCAGGTGATGACTCCGCCTGCGACCACCAGCTCGGCCAGGGCGCACAGCGCCAGTGCCTTGCCGCCCCAGCGCTGGGCGCACAGGCCCATCCACAGGCCCAGCCCGCCCAGCACCAGCGTGCCGGCGCTGGCCAGCATGGCCAGACGGGGGAAGCCCGCCAAGAACACGGGAGAATCAGAGCCGAACATCCGGCTCAGCACCCACATACTGCCCCACTGGGAAGCGCACACCACCGCGCAGCAGATGACGTTCAGCGCCGCCAGCTGCCAGCCCAGGGCGCGGCGCAGCCCGCCCATGGTGAGGCTGATGTGCACGGAGATGCTCGCGAAGCTGGTCATCATGATGAGGGGGAACAGCAGCAGATACAGGCTGCCTACGCCGGTCATGTAACTGGCTTTGTATTCCTGCGAACGGTCGCCCAGCATGTTCAGCACGCTGAAAAAGACCTGAAAGCCCACCAGAAGCAGGAACAGCTGCGCCAGCGCGTTGCGGTTGAATTTAAGCAGTTTCATGGTGCGCCTCCTCGCCCGTGAGATAGACAAATGCTTTCTGCAGACTGACGGGGCTGATGTCCACGTCCCGCCCCGCGGCGGCCCGCTCCATCACGGCCCGTGCCGCGCGCACGGCCACGCCCTTCTGGCGGCCCATGCGCTCGGTGTGCAGCACCTCGTGGCCCGCGGTCACCGCGTCCACGTCCTCTTCCCGGCCGGACACAAAGGAGAAGGACGCCACAAAGTCCTCGGTGTTTTCCACAGCGGCGATCTGCCCGTTGTTGAGAATGATGACCTTTTCAAACACGTTGGCCGCCTCTTCAATGATGTGGGTGGAGATGACAAAGGTGCGGCCGGTCTCGGTGTAGTCGTCCAGCAGAATTTTGTAGAAGTCTTCCCGGGCCACCACGTCCAGCCCGGCCACCGGTTCGTCCAGAATGGTGATGGGCGCCCGGGACGCCAGCGCCAGCACAATGGTGACCATGCTCATCATGCCCTTGGACAGCTTGCAGATCTTCTTTTTTACGTCCAGGCCGAAGCGCTGGACCAGCTGGTCGGCATAGGCTTTGTCCCACCGGGGATAGTACATGGACGCCGCCAGCAGGTAGTCCTTTACTTTGTATGTATTCTGCCCGAACAAGATCTGGCCGCTGAGCTCGCGGGAAAAGCACAGGTCCGCCAGGGCCTTTTCGTTTTCCCACACGGGCTGGCCCCCGTAGGTGACGGTGCCCGCGTCGTGGGTGTTCTGCGCCGTGAGGATGCTGAGCAGCGTGGTCTTGCCCGCGCCGTTGCGGCCGATGAGCCCGTAGATGACCCCCGGCTCGATGGTCAGGGACACATCGTGCAGCACCTCTTTTTTGCCGTATCGCTTGACCAGATGGCTGGCCTGTAATGTCTGTTCCATGTTTTGTTCCTCCTCACTGCTGGGCCCGTTCGATCATGGCCTTCAGCTCTTCTTTGGTCAGTCCCAGCGCCCGTGCTTCCCGCACCAGGCTGGTGACATACGTCTCATAAAATGCGTCTTTCCGCTTTGCGATGATCTTGTCATGAGCGCCCTGGGCCACAAACATGCCGATCCCCCGTTTTTTGTACAAAATTCCTTCCTCGACCAGAAGGTTGATGCCTTTTGCCGCGGTGGCGGGGTTGATGCTGTATGCCCGGGCCAGTTCGTTGGTACTGGGCACCCGCTCCTGCTCCAGCAGCACGCCCCGCAGGATGTCGTCCTCCAACATCGCCGCAATTTGCAGGTAAATGGACGTTGCGTCGTTGAAGTTCCCGGTCAAGCCCTCGTCTCCTTTCCTTGGTTAAGCGGTCCATTACTTGTGTAATTAACTATAGAGCTAATTCCGTTCTTTGTCAAGGGGTTTGCGAAAAAATTTTTTGCGGGCAAAAAAAAGCGGTCTTCCGGTTTTCCCGAAAGACCGCTTGTTTCAGATGGTTTTCATGGTGCGCCATTTGCCGCGCATCCAGCGGGCCAGCAGCAGCACGGCCCGGATGTTCTCGTCCGCGGCGAAGGCCAGCCACAGGCCCACCAGCCCCATGCCCAGGTGCACGCCCAGCAGCCAGCCCAGGCCCACCGCCACGGCCCACTGGCACACGATGCCCAGCACCACGGGGAAGCGCACGTCCCCCGCGGCCTGCAGGTGCCGCACCATGACGATGTTTACCGAGCGGCCCACCTCCAGCAGCACCTCGACCCAAAGGATCTGACGGCCCAGCGCCAGAATGCGCGGGTCCGAGGTGAACAGGCTGAACAGCGGCCCGCCCAGCAGGGCCATGACCACCGCCAGCCCCACGGTGATGGGGCAGGACAGTTTCAGAACCTGCAGGGTGCACCGGTGTGCGCCGTCCAGGTCCCGGGCGCCCACCAGGTAGCCCACCAGCACCTGACCGGCCTGGCTGATGGCCATGACCAGCATATAAATGCAGTTGGCGAACATGGCCGCGTACATGCGGGTGGTGACCACATAGGTGCCCATCAGGTTCACGAACACCAGGCAGCTGGCCTGGGACAGATTGTAGGACAGGCTTTCCCCGCCGGCGGGCAGGCCGATGGCCAGAAGCCGGCGCAGCAGATGGCCGGGCACGGGCCACACGTCCCGCCGGGACAGCCGAACGCCCGGCTCGGCCCGAAAGAAGGCCCAGGCCATCAAAAGCAGGCCCACGGCCCGGAAAATGCTGGACGACAGCGCCGCGCCGGCCGCGCCCAGCCGGGGAAAAGGCCCCAGCCCGTTGATGAGCACCGCGTTGCCCGCGATGTTGCACACGTTGACCAGCCCGGTGATGCACATGATGACCTTCATGTGAGCACCCGCCCGCAAAAAGGCGGAAAAGGTGAGCATCAGCGCCTGAAAGGGCAGCGCCAGCGCGGTGATGCGCAGATAGGCCGCGGCCTCGTCCATCAGCTCGGCGGGCACCTGCATCAGGCCCAGCAGCGGGCCTGCAAACAGGGTGATGCCCGCGGCCAGCACCGCGGCCAGCAGCCCGTTGACGCACACGGACAGGGTGCAGATGCGGTTCACCTGCCCGGTCTGGCCCGCGCCCCGGTACTGGGTGATGAGAATGGTGGCCGCCATGCTGACCACCGTAAAGGTCAGCTGCACCACGGTGATGACCGTGTTGGCGTTGCCCACGGCGGCCACGGCAGTGTCGTTGAAATGGCTGAGCTGCACCTGGTCCATGTTGCCCACCAGCAGCTGCAGCAGCAGTTCGATGAAAACGGGCCAGCTCATGCGGGCCAGAGCCGGCACCGAGTAATCCAGTTTGGTCGTGTTCACGTCCATCCCCTCCGCATGCCATTATACAGCGGCCGGGGCGGTCTGCACAGAGGACAGAACGCCGAACCTTATGCCTTACAGCGGACCATTTTTGTACAAAAACCCCCGGCGCGCAAGGCCGGGGTGACATAAGAAAACGGCGGTTGTGCCCCGAATTTTTGACGCATGAAACGCAGGAAGCGGGGGGGGGGGGGGGGGGGGGGGGGGGGGGGGGGGGG